>JAQCNN010000255.1 GCA_028275005.1 Salinirussus sp. | reverse complement strand
TCCGTGGAAGCCCCGCCGCCGTCGATCGGACCGGGGATGATCTTCTTGACGTGTGGGTGGCCCGCGACCACCTCCAGCGCCTCGCGGCCGTCGCGGCCGCCGATCAGCGTCGAGTGGGTCCCGCCGAGTTTCTCCGCGACCGGCGCCTCTACCACCTCCAGGGGCTCCTCGCTCCCGTGTTCGATGACGTGTGCAACGGGGTCCTCGGCCTCGACGCGGTAGAACTCGTAGTGTAACTGGGCCCGGACCGCCCGCAACACCTCGCGGTCGCCGGTGGCGTAGACCTCCTCCGGGCGTTTGCGACGGACCTCGTCGGCGACCTGCCCGGCAAAGGCGCGCAGCTCCGGCGGGGCGCGCTCGCCGTCGGTCTCCGGCGTCGTGGTGACCTCCCGCTGCCCGAGCACTTCACCGTCGGCGATGGTTGTCACGCGGGCCCGCTCGCGGGAGAGTTCAAGCACCACGGTGTCTGCGTTCTCCGAGCGACAGACCAGACAGTAGTCCCCCGGACGGGCGAGTGCCGAGCCACAGCGACCGCACTTCATACTCTCTCTGGGACGCTCGCGCCGATAAGTGAGCCGGTTCGAGAGCCCCCGACACCCACCCGGACGCGACACGGCCCGGCTCAGCCCAGCCCCTCAGGGTCCGTCTTCAGGAACTCCCGCAACAGCACCGTCGCGTAGCTCCCCTTCGGAAGTCTGAACGAGAAGCCGAGGGGGTCGTGCTCGACGGTCAGGCCCGTCCGGACGAGCACCGCCCGCCGGGTCCCATCGCTGTGGAACTCGCCGGGCAGGTCGAAGTCGCCGGGTCCGACACCCACGTCCTCCAGGACTGCCCGCTCGATCTCGCCGGGCTCGCCGCCGGCGAGGGCGGTCTCGGTGCCCACGAGCGGCGCCGTCACGAACGCCCGGCCACGCTTGCAGTGGCGCCGGACCGTCTCCAGCCGGTCGGCGGTGACCCGCTGTGTGCGGTCGGTGTCGGGCACCGCGACGGCGTCGACCTCGCGGTCCCGAAAACAGACAACGTCGCCGGCGACCGGCTCGGCGAACGGCAACCCCCGTGACAGGCGCGCGGAGAGGACCCGGTTGAAGACGTAGGACTGTGCGGCGTTGACGAACAGCTGCTGGAGATTCGTCGGCGCCGTCTCGAGTGCCGCCCGGAAGTCGGCGGGGTCGGGTTCGCCATCCACCTCGGCGAGGCGGTGACACATCGCCCGCTCGTACCCCAGGTGGCCGGGAAACCGCTCCAGGGCGCCCTGCCAGTCGCGGGTCTCCTCGACGGAGGCGCGGGCCTCGCGGGTCCGCTCCGGCTCCCGCTCGGAGGGGTTGCCGACGTAGGCCAGCACGGCGGCCTCGAACCCTTTCCGGACCAGCGCCAGCCCGACCTCGTGTGTGACGGGACGACGGCTCCCAAAGCGTTGCTGCCCAAAGTAGTTGGGGACACCGACCGGTGTGCCGTTGTCGGTCACGGGCCCGTCGGGACCGCCGAACGCGTGGATCTCCTCCGTAACTGTGCGGGCGTTCCCGGGTCGGTCGGGGTCCCTGACAACCACCTCGAAGGCGTTGCCCGCCAGGTCGCCAAAGAGCACCGGGCGGCCGACCCGGCCGACGACCTCAACCTCGGCATCGCGGAGGTCGGGCAGGTCGTCGGGGCCGACACCGTCGACGGAGAACAGCTGGGTGGTGACGGCGTGTTTGTCCTTTGTGCCCGCCCAGGAGACCCGTTCGCGGGAGATACCCAGCCGGTCCGACAGCGCCCCCGCAAAGTCGTTGGTGTCCCAGCCCCTGAGTTCGACCCGAAGCAGGAGGTGGGGGTAGGACCCGGGGTCGGCGGTGACCGGCTC
>JAQCNN010000250.1 GCA_028275005.1 Salinirussus sp. | reverse complement strand
ACCACCGCACTGCCAGTGACGGGCGTGCTCGTCCCGTAGGCATCGCCGGCAAAGCGCACCCGGACCCCGGTCGACGTCCGCTCGACAGCCGTCTCGTTCACCGAGAACTTCCAGGCGAGGTAGTCCCGGACCCGCGGCAGGAAGGGGTCGCCGTCACGGACCGCCAGCGACCACTGGTCGCCGTTCTTCCGGATGTACTCCCTCGACCCGTCGGCGTACCTGTCCGCGGCGGCGACCCGCATCGGTGCACCCTCGAGTGTCCCGGTCGACGTAACCCGGCTCACGTAGTGGCTCTCGTTGACCACCCGGAGCCGTTCGGTGTACCGGCCGGTGAGTGTCCCGTTCTCGTACTCGCGGTAGCGGAGGTGAGCCGTGTACGAGCGCCCGTCGAGCGCGACACGGTGGACCCGTGAGACGACACGAGGGTCGACGGCCCCGGCTGCGGAAATCCCGGCAGGGTAGCCGTCGACCGACGACTGTCCGCCCGCACCGTCGGCCGCCGACGCGAGCCGCCCCTCGTCTATCTCGCCGGTCTCGAGTGGCTCGACCGGCTCCGCGCTGGCATCCGTGGCGGGCAGACCGAGCGTCCCCGGAACCCCGACGGCGGCCGCGACCCCGACGAGGAGCACACAGCCACCGAGCAGCACGAGCGCGAGACGCGGCCGGAGCCCGAGGTCCGGCCAGCCGGGTGACAGGCGCCGGCGACTACCAGCGGTCGGGTCACCGGAGGGTGCGGGGTCCGGAAGCGCCCCCGGGTCGCGGTCGAAGTGGGCCGTGACCAGCCGGCGGGCGTCGGCTCGGTCGACAGCGTAACACAGCTCCCGGTGGAGGTCGTCGAGGTCACGGACCTGCGAGTCCTCGGCCCCGAGGGCTCCGAGCACGACCACGCGGTCGGCACCGTCTGGTCCGTGGGCCCTGTACTCCCCGGGTGAACGGACACAGAGCTCCCGGGCGCCGGTCGGGGTGTGGACACGCAGGCGACCGTCGCCGAGGCGGTCGACGCCCCGACCCCGGGCCTCTTCGAGGGCGGCCACGAAGGCCACAAGGTCCGCGCGCGGGCGCTCCCGACAGAGTGTGCGAAAGCGCGAGCGGTTGACGGGCACACGGATATTCGGGGCGCCAGCGAAATAAGCCCCCGCCAGGCGTGGGCCACACACCACCCGTCTGGGGGTGTTGCGTTGCTCAGTAGACCACGTACAGGAGCGTGTAGACGACGATTCCGAGCGCGAACGCGACAAACCACAGCGACGCGGCCACGCGGCCGACGCGGGGGTGTGGTGACTCCCTGATGGCCGCCACCGGGCGCGTCGTCGCGACCAGGAGCACGTAGTAGACCAGGGGAATCGAGACAACGGCGAGCAGCATGTGAATCCCGAGCACCGGCAGGTAGAGGAACTGGTAGACGGCCTCCGGCCCCGGGAAGGGCTTGGTGCCGACGATGACGATCCGGTAGAGGTAGAGCCCGAGAAAGAGCAAAAAGAGGACTGTCGTGGTGACCATCGCCCGGCGGTGGGCCGTGACCCGCCCCCGTCTGATAGCGCGGACGCCGTAGACGATGGTGCCGAGGGCGGTGAGGCTGAGGAGGGCGTTGAGGTGTGGCGCCGCGGCGACGACAGCCTCGACCCGTGGGAGCGCTCCCGACGGGATGAGCCCCCGGACCGCGCCAACGACCAGCGCGAGCGAGACGACGGTGAGCAGCGCCGTCAGCTCCCTGACCCGGTGACGGGCGTCCAGTTGCATGTCGGATGGTAGACTCCGGAGGGGTCTATGGGTTGCGTTCCTCCCCTCGGCGGGGGTGGCCGATGGTGGGGCACTGGGGCGTCACTCCGGGGACTGGGGACAGTCACCCGGAGCCCCCTTCGGGCCGACGGGATTGATGTGTGTCGAGTGCGTGGTGAGGGGCGAACGCGAATGAGTGGACGGGGACTGCTCGGCCGGGTCGTGACCGGCCGTCTGGGTCAGGCGGTGTCGCGGCTCTGCCCGGGCACGCCGGTCTGGGAGCGGGAGTGGGACATCTGCTGTGTGCTCGATGGCTGCCGCGTTGACCTGATGCGGGGGATGGCCGGCGACCACCGGGTGACCCCGGAGGGGTGTGTCGAGTCGGTCTGGTCGGTCGGCTCACAGTCCGCCGAGTGGATGGACGCGACCTTCGGGTCGGCCCACCGCGAGGAGATGGCTCGTACCGCCTACGTCACCGGCAACCCCTTCTCGGCGCAGTCGGCCGAACACGTGCTGGTCACCTCCGGCGAGACGCTCCCGCTCGACGCCGACGACTGGGGGCTCCTGTACGAGGCCTGGCGCGAGGAGTGGGTCGACGACGGGGTCTCGACGATCCCGCCGGCACCGCTGACTGACGCGGCCGTGGCGGTCTGGAACCGCCGCGAGGAACTCGGGGTCGACCGGGTGCTCGTCCACTACATGCAGCCCCACGCCCCGTTCCGGTCCCGGCCGGAGTGGTTTCTCGGCACCGCCGACATCGAGTCCTGGGGGCAGGTCCGCCGCTCGGAGGATGGCAACAGTGAGAGCCAGGCGGAGGAGGCGGCGTTGACCGACCTCTCAGCCGAGGAGTTGGCGGAGTTGGAGCGCCTCTCCGAGGCCGAGACCGACGGGGTCAAGGACCCCTGGACCCGGCTCCGGGACGGCGAACTCCCTGACGCGGCGTTCTGGGCGGCCTACCGGGACAACCTCCGGTGGGCCCTCGACGACGTTAGCCGTCTGGTCGAGGGCACAACCGCACGGGTCGCGCTCACCAGCGACCACGGCAACGCCGCCGGCGAGTGGGGGGTCTGGTCGCATCCGCCGGGCGTTCCCGTTCCGGCGCTGCGGAAGGTCCCCTGGGTCAGCCGGCAGGGCACCGGCGAGTGCAGCCCCGACCCACCCTTGCCCGAGCAGCTACGCGCCGGCAGAGACGGGGACACCGGGGCGACCGACGAGGCCGTCGCGGAGCGACTCGCGGACCTCGGATACCGGTAGCCAGGGGCGGTGTCCCCTCCCGCTGGCCGTGCCGGCCGGGGAGGGCCCCCGAACCGGGACACGTCCGGTAAGTAGGCGGGCCACACGAGGGGGTTCCATCGGTCACTCCGGCCGGTGTTCGGTGAACCCGTCACAGGCGGGGGTGCGCCCGGCGAGTGCGTCGCCGGCGAGCAGGGCGGCCCCGCCAGTCCAGGTGGGCCGCTCGCCCGGCCAGAACTCCTCGTCCTCGAGCTGGTAGCCCGTCCAGAACACCCCATCCTCGTCGGTCCACTCGAACAGCCACTCGAAGAGCTCGCGGGCCTGTTCGCGCCTGCCGACCGACAGGAGAGCGAGCACGAGCTCACAGGACTCGGCGACGGTCACCCAGGGCTCGTCGGCCACACACCGACAGCCCTGTTCCGGCTCGACGAAGC
>JAQCNN010000234.1 GCA_028275005.1 Salinirussus sp. | reverse complement strand
CGAGAACCCACGTCGACCCCGACCGCTCGTACTCGAACAGGGCGTCCGTACCCAACTCGTCGGCGATCAGCTTGCCGCGAGCGAGTGCGTCGGTCTGTGTGACCCCCCGTGCACTCCTCTCGAACTCGCCGTCGACGTTGACCAGAACGCCGCACTCGCCGCCCCCACGGACGACAACCCCACTCTCACGAACCCTGGAGAAGGCCCTCCGGCAGTTCTCACAGCAGTGGTACCCGCCACCCTGTGAGCTGTCGGTGAGCATCCCACACCGGTCGCACTCAGGCATGGTACCGAATGACTCCGATCCTACATAAATCCCGGTGGCGGGGTCACTCCGACAGCCACTCACGCCCCGACCCTACTCACTCGCCGCTGTGCGGTCACCGACCGGCACCGGTCGTCTGTGGAACGCAGGACAGACACGCGGGTCACGACGTAGCCGGGACGGGTGTCTACCGTCCGAACGGCTGGCTCGAACGTGCCGAGGACGGGCCCCTCACAGGACTCAACCCGGACGGTGCTAGCCCATCTCGGGCCAGTGTTAATCAATCCGGAACTCTAGCGTAGTACGTACCAGCATGGAAGAGCTCGAACGCGTCCTGAGCAGGTACGCCACCAGCCAGGACCTGATGGACAAGATCAGGTACACCGCCGAGTCACTGAGTATGGACTTTGACCGGTGGGGTGAGCCGTACGTGAGTGGGCCGAGTCTGTATCTGCTGATCGTCGCCGAGACCAACTTCGACGCGTACACCGACCCGATGGGGGCGAACCGGTGGCCAATCGAGCGGTGCCGGGTCGTCAACGAGTCCCCCGACACGTTCACCGAGGTCACCCAGGACGTGGCGGCCAGCCAGGACGGTGCCGTTGTCGTCACCGGAGATGGGACGATCCAGGAACAGATGGTCCGGGTCCGCAGCCCCAGCCGGGAGTACATCAACACGTTCGAGAAGCTCGAATACGCCGACTGGATGGGGGCAAAGCACATGAGCGCGCTCGAGACGTCGATCCGCGAGGAGGTCCTGTGGGTCATCACGCTCAGCGAGGAGAACGGGCGCGTCACGACGTTTCTCGACGGGACCTACCAGGACTACCCCCGAGAGGACATCGGGGGCCGGTGGCGGCCCGAGTAACCGTCCGACTGTCCGGGCCTGTCCGCTACTCCTCTCTTGCAGTACTCACACACTCACCGCTCAACCGACAGGGAAACGAGTGCCCGCGGGAAACGGTCTCTGTCGGCCGCGCCGGCCTGTCGCCCACGCCGACAGGCGTCAGGTACTATATATTCTAACCCGTTAGGAAACTATGGGTATCCTCGTGGCGGTCAGCGACGATGACCAGTTCGAAACCGTCCTGAACGTGGCAGTGCAGTTGGCCGCCGGCCTGGAACAGGAACTGTACGTCACACACATCACAGAGACCGAGAGTGCGTCCGGGGACGAGCGGGCCTTCCGCGATAACGTCCGGGCGTCTCTGTCGGAAACGGACGTCCCCGTCGAGATCGAACTCGAACATCTCAGCCGGGGCGGACTCCGGTCGGGGACAGCAATCGGCAAGCAACTCCTCGAACTCACCGAAAGTGGCAGCATCGACCACATCGTGATCGGTCACCGCTCAAAGGGCCGGCTGACAACCGTCCGTGAGGGACACACCGGCTTTGTCGTTGCCGAGGAGGCGGCAGTCCCGGTCACGATCGTCCCCGAGGCGGTCGACTCCTGACCCACCTCGGCGAGCGCACAGCCCCGTACTGCCCGGCGACTCACCGCGGTCACAAGCCGGGGCGACAGCCCTTCGCCCCGGTACCCCCTGGACGGCTGTCGTGGCACACGGCCCGACCCCGCCGAAACCGGGGTTTCGGGAGCCGGTAATTAATCAACCCCGGGGTATGTGTGTGTGGGCATGGGTACCGGAACGCGAACCCCGACACGCATCGAGAACTACATGTCGAGCCCCGTCGAGACCGTCGAACACGACGCGTCACTCGTCGAGGCGTCAGGGCTGATGCACGAGGCGGGGATCAAGGCGGTGGTCGTCCGCACCGACCCGCTGTCGATTCTCACCAGCACGGACGTTGTTCGGATCGTCTCCGAGGGGGTGGACATCACCGAACGCTCGGCCGCGGGGGCCGCGACCGAGATCAACCAGACCGCCGGCCCGGACGACTACCTCCAGGAGGCAGCCTCGGCGATGCTGCGCCACGGGATCAGTCACCTCCCGGTCGTCGACGACGGCGACCTCGTCGGGATCATCACCACGACCGACATCACCGAACGACAGACCGGCTAATAGCCCCACGACCCGGTTCTGTACGGTGTCCCCCTGTCGGTGCCGTGACTGACTGTCCCTCAAACGGAGGCGGCCACACACGACACCGGCATCCGGTTGGCTCGCTGGCCGAGCAGTGAGGGGCAAGCCTCGGCGGAGGAACCCCATCCAGGACTACAACTGCCTGCGGCGGCCTGCCTACCAGGGGCACATCTGCTCGCGCTGAAACTGTGCGACACCCACTTTACCGCCCCGGCGGTAGAGAGCCCTGGCGGCGAACGTTGCCGCCCGACCCCCCTGCCCTCACCCCCTGTGACCACCAGCCCTCCTGGTGTCACACGCTTTTTACCGCGTGTCGGCCTCCGCACTCGAACGTGTGTCATACAGCAGCCCCTCCAACCCGACTGGAGACCCGGCGCCGGCCGAAACCCCTCGCCTGTCACGTCGACACGACTCGCCGGGGCGGCACGGTCGCCGTGGTCGGCCCGCAGTCACTCCGGAATCCGGTCTCCGGGGCGCTCCGTGGTCAGACGGTCGACGCTGACACCGTCGATAACGACCTGTATCCCGCCGGCCCGGCGGCGCTCGGCGGAGACCTCCCACCCGTGGGCACGCGCCAGTGTCCGGATGTTGGGGCCGTACATCCCGGCCTCCGATGTCGGCACGGCAGAGCCGTACTCGAACAGCCCCTCGGTGTCGTCGAGCTGGAGTGACCCGCCACCGACCTGGAGCCGTATCCCCCCCTCCCGCACCCCGACGACAAGCTCCGATGCCTCCAGTGTCACCGCCAGCCGCGTCGCGTTCTTGACGAGTTCGTTAACCCGGGTCTCGTCGGCCCGGACCCGCCCGTCACCCTCCACCCGGAGTGTCACGTCACCGGTGTCCACGGAGCCGAACGCTCGCTCCGCGACCGGCCCGAACCGCAGCGGCGACGGGTCGGTGACCGACTGGCTCAACTGCGCCAGCGTGGTCAGGTCGCCCACAATCTCGGTCATCCGGTCGTTCGCGTCGCCGACCGTCCCGACCATCTCCGTCGCCTCGTCGACCCTGCCCCGCTCGAGCGCCTCGCGAATGAGGGTCAGGTTCGCGTCGGCGATGGTCAGTGTGTTCCGGAGCTCGTGTGCGACCGCGGCAGCGAAGCCGTCCAGTTGCTCGGCCTGTCGCCGCAGCTCCCGCCGCTGGCGCTCGACCTGTGTGACGTCGGTGGTCACGACCGCCCGGCCGACCGAGTGGGGGCCCACTGTCAGGGCTGTCTCACTCAACACGTAGTACTGTGTCTCCCCGTCCTGCTCGAAGCTGAGGATCTCAGCCTGGCCGTCCCAGGAGGCGGGCTCCTCGAGCTCGCCACCGGCCTGGACCCCCCGCTCGGCCGTCACGTCATCGAAGGACGCCTCGGCCTCGAGCGCCGGAAAGAGACGCCGTGCGGCGGTGTTGAAATCACGGACGATGTCGTCCTCGTCGACGACGATGATCCCCTCGTCGATACGGTCGATGACCTGCCGGTGCGCCGTCCAGCGCGCCGACTCGAAGGTATCCTCCGCCAGGTAGAGCGCACCGATAGCAAAGGCAGCAACCCCGAGTGGCTCGTAGTTGCTCGCGACAAGCTGTGGCAACACCAGGAATCCGAGCAGATTTAGCACGACCGGCAGCCCGGTGAGGCTGACGAGCGCGGCCAGCCCCGTTGTCCTGATATCGGACTCGAGAAACAGCTGAAAGAGCATGTAGAAGCCGACCGCAGTCAGCGAGTAGGCCAGCAGGGTTGCAACGAGGTGTAACTCGAGGAGCTGGATGTTGGTGTGCGGAAAGGGCGTGGCGACCCGCTCGGCGGTGAAGTACAGTCCGTGGACCGGGTTCGTGAGCTTGAGCGCGCTGATGCCGAGGAAGACCGCGAGGGCAGCCCGCCGGAAGGCCGGCTCGCGGTGGTAACTCTGTCCGGAGTACGCCGAGCAGAAGTACAGCCACGCCCCGACGGTTGCGAGTCCGGCGACGAGTCCAACCTGATACGCCACCTCGGTGACGGCCACCGGCAGGTCGACGAACAGCGTCAGCTCGCCCAGTGCCCAGACCGCCGAGAAGATGAGGAGGCCAGCGAGCCCGTATCGGGTCTCCACGTGGGAGATACGTCTGACCCGCCACGCGGCAAGCAGACAGCCCAGTGTGGCGAGCCCAAACGCCACGATGTGAGCGACCTGAAGCATCTGGGTCCAACCCAATCGCCCGTAATTTACCCAATGACGGACCGGTGATTAAATCTGCTGGCCGACGGTACCCGAGACTGGCTCGCTCGAACGTTGCCGACCCGACGGTGACGGTCATACCCCCGGCACGTGTGATGACCGCCGGGCGGGGTCGCTCGGCGGCGTCGAGGCCGCGGCCGCTTCAGGCGCCGAGTCGCTCACACA
This sequence comes from Salinirussus sp., assembly GCA_028275005.1. Taxonomy (GTDB): domain Archaea; phylum Halobacteriota; class Halobacteria; order Halobacteriales; family Haloarculaceae; genus Salinirussus. Next base: position 6,297 of record JAQCNN010000234.1, on the reverse strand, counting down.
GCGCCCCGAAGGAGTCGACGGTGAGTGTCGGCTCGGGGCCAAAGGAGGGCCACTCCCCGCCCGTGTCCTCCCGCCGGAGGTGGACGCCTTGCATCCCGGCGTTCATGCCGCCCTGGACGTCGACCCAGTGGGCGGTGACGTGGGCAATCCGGTCGGGTTCGACGCCGAGTCGGGCGGCGGTGTGCTCGTAGAGCTCGCGGGCGGGCTTGAGCCGCTGTATCTCGTCGGCGCTGACCAACTCGGTCACGGTCTCCTCGATGCCCGCCGACGCCGCCAGCCCGTCGAGCATCTCCGGGTCACCGTTCGAGCAGACCGACGGCCGGTACCCTGCCTCGGCTAGCCGGCTGACGGCCTCGGCGGCTCCCTCGACGGGGTCCAGGTCGTGATAGACCGCGTTGAGCTCCCGTAACCGCTCCTCGGGGAGGTCGAGACCCTCGGCCCGGAGGGCATCTCGCAGGCCGTCCAGGTGTAACTCGAAGTAGGTCCTGTACTGGTCGAGGTCGTTCGCCACCGTCGAGTAGGTGAGCGCGTTCGACCGCCAGCGTCGGGCAACGGCCGTGGGGTCCGTGACCAGGTCCTCTAACACTCGCGCGGCCGAGGTGGTGTCCACGAGCGTGCCGAAGGAATCGAAGGTGACGACCGCCACCCGGTCGGCGTCGAAGCTGTCTGTCATACCCTCCCGGACGACGCGGGGACACATACACTTTGGTCCCGTTGGCGGGTAGCCCACGGCCGGGCGACCGGTCGGCTCGCACCCGGACCTCTAAGACGCAGGGGGCGGTAGCTCAGGGGAGATGCCACTGACGAACGCCACAGCCGAACAACTCCCGCTCTCCGACCTCACGGTTGTCGACCTCACACAGGTGATCGCCGGGCCCTTCGCCACGATGCTGCTTGGCGACCTCGGCGCGGAGGTCGTGAAGATCGAGGCTATCGGCCGGGGCGACCGCGCCCGGGAGTTCAGCCCGTACCCCGAGTACTTCGACACGATCAACCGAAACAAACACAGCGTTGCACTCGACCTCAAAGCCGAGGCGGGCCAGGCGGTCGCGCGCACCCTCCTCGAGGACGCCGACGTCTTTATCGAGAGTATGAAACCCGGCCGGGTCGAGAACTTCGGCCTCTCCTACGAGGCGGTCCGCGAGATCAACCCGGAAATCGTCTACTGCTCGATCAGCGGCTTCGGCCGGGGCAGCCCCTACGAGGACGTCCCCGCCTGGGACATGGTGGTCCAGGCGATGAGCGGGATCATGTCGATCACCGGCACCGAGGAGACGCCGCCGCTGTGGTCCGGGCTGCCAAGCGGCGACCTCGCGGCGGCGACCTACACCGTCCAGAGCGTCCTCGCCGCGCTGTATGCCCGCGAGACCGGGCAGATCGAGGGGGAGTGGGTCGAGGTGCCGATGTTCGACGCCGCCATCTCCTGGCTGTGTGCCCGGGCGGGTTACACCTGGGGCACCGACGAGCCCTTCCCCCGGTTTGGCACCTACCACCCCTCCGCGGCCCCGTTCGGTGTCTTCGAGGCCGCCGACGGCTCGCTGGTCATCGCCGCGAGCACGGACAGCCTCTGGCAGGCGCTGTGTGCCGAACTGGACCGTCCGGACCTGCTGGCCGACGACCGCTTCGACGACCGGGACAAGCGGGTCGAGCACACCGACCAGCTGCACGACGAACTCGAGGCAACACTCGCCGCGGCGAGTGTCGAGACGTGGGTCGAGCGTCTCCACGACGCGGGCGTCCCTGCGGGGCCGATCCACGACACGAAGTCGGTCTGGCAGGACGACCACGTCACCCAGCGGGGCCTGCAGGTCACCGCCGAGCGCGACCAACGACAGGACGCCCAGATGGTCGACCACCCGATCCACTTCCGAAACCTGGCAACCAGCCTCCGGGTCCCCCCACAGGAACTCGGGGAGAGCACGGACGACGTACTCGCCGAACACGGCTACAGCCCCGAGGAGGTCGAGCGCCTCCGCGAGCAGGGGGTCGTCGACTGAAAGACAGGGACTGTCTCGCGGTACGCGTCGACCCCGGGCCACGACAGCCGGGACCGCCAACAGCCCGTCTGTGGCCTCACCCGGCGTCGGCTACGCCTCGCGGAGGTCGTGGAGGACCTCCTCGGCGTGCCCGTCGGGGTCCGCGAGCGCGGGGTCGTAGACGTCCACGACGCCCCCGTCGGCGACGGCGAAGGTCACCCGGTCGGTGTACCCCTCGTCGGTGTCGACGCCGAAGGCCGCTGCCACGTCGCCGTCGGGGTCCGCGAGCAGGTCGAAGGTAACCCCCTCCTCGTCGGCAAAGTCGGCGTGGGTCTCGACGTCGTCCATCGAGACCCCGTAGACGGTGATACCGGCCTCCTGAAACGCCGGAAGTGTCTCCTGGAAGTCGTTTGCCTCGATCGTGCAGCCGCCGGTGAAGTCCTTCGGGTAGAAGTAGACGACCGCCGGCGCCTGGAAATCGGGGGTGACTGTCTCGCCGTATTGGTTCTGTGCGCTGACCGCCGGCGCATCCGCACCTGGTTCGAGCATACCACGCGTTCGAACCCCTAGTGTAGTATGGGTTTGGGTCTCTGGCGGCCGGGGCCGCTGCTCGCCGACGCCGGCAGGGTGGTCCGCGGGCCGCCGGTGTCTCCTACCAGTCGCGGTCGAACTCCACGCCGAACATCTCCGCGGAGGAGGGCGGCGGGTTCGACCCCTCGACGAGCGCGTACCGGTCGAAGTCCTCGACGCCGACAGTCGCCAGGAGTTCCTCGTCGTAGAAGGAGTGGCCGTCGACCTCCCCGGGGTCGCGGTCGAGCAGGACCGAGGTTGCGTCACAGTAGACCTGCGGGCTCCGCCAGTCCTCCTCGCTGCCCATCCCGAAGTAGCGGGTCGCACGGGTCTCGATGGCGGTGACGGGCCACAGCGTCGACGCGGCGATGTCCGCCTCCTCGCCGGACAGCGAGAGCGTCATGAACGCCATCCCCATCTTCGAGAAGGCGTAGGGGGCCATCCCGGGGACACGGTCGACCTCTAGGGGTGGCGCGTTCGTGACCACGCGTCCGCCGCCGTCACGGAGGGCCGGCAGGGCCGCCTGCGTCATCGCGTAGGTCCCGCGGACGTTGACCTCCATCAGCAGGTCGAACCGCTTCATCGGGAGGTCGCCGATCTCCCCCATCTGGATGGCACTGGCGTTGTTGATCAGGATGTCGAGTTGGCCGAACTCCTCGAGGGTCTCGTCGACGACGCGCTGACAGCTGTCGGGGTCACGCACGTCCAGTTGGACCGCAAGGGCCTCAGAGCCGCGCTCGCGGACCGCGTCGGCGGTCTTGTGGATCGTCCCTTCGAGGTCCGAGTCGCTGTCGTCGACGGTCTTTCCCGTCGAGACGATGTCGGCGCCGTGGTCGGCGAGTTCGAGCGCGAGCGCCCGGCCGATACCGCGTGTCGACCCGGTGATAACTACAACCTGTCCGGAGAGGTCGGGGGCTGGTACTGCCATGCAGTTTCGGTCGGCCCCCACAGGCAAAAAGCTACCCTGCGCGCCCCGAGGGCAGACCGGGGCGGACCGAGCACCCACACCGGCTACCACAAGAGCCAACACACCGCCGGTCACAGCCGGTGGTATGGGCCGCGTCACCGACTTCGCACCGGCCGGGCTCGTCCCCGCGGCCTGGCTGGTCGCCGCCGCCGCCCACCGGGGCGCGGTGAGCGAGCGAACACTCCTGGTCGCGCTGGTCGTGATGGACGTGTTGCTCGTTGCATTTATTCTCGCCGGCGCGGCCGAGATGACCGGGCCGGTGTTGCGTGTCTGGCGGCTGGTGCTGGTCGCCGGCCTCCCGCTCACGCTTGCGGGCACCGTCGGGCTCTGGCTCTCGCCGCCGAACGGGGCACTTCTGGGGGTATCGGTGTACGGCTGGATGGCGCTACCCGGCCTCGCGTACCTCAGGACCGGCAGCCTGGTTCCCGACACCCCCTTCCGGCAGGTGTATCTCCTCGCCGGCGCGCTCTCGCTCGTGGGTGCGGCCGTCTCCGTTGCCGCGACTCCGAACGGCACCGGCTCCGGTCCGGGGTTGGTCCTCGCCGGCCTCGCCGTGGTCGGGGTCGGCCAGAGTGTCGGCATGGTGACCGCGGCGGCCCAGAACAGCTAAGCCCGCTTCCCGGCCTCTCGACCCGTGTCACTGCTTTGCTCGGTGCCCGCGGGCCCGCGCAGTTTTCGGAGGCTCTCGTGGGCGCCGACGACCATCGCGGGCACCAGTAGCATGAAGATGTGTTCCTCGAGCGGGACCCCGAGCAGCTCGACGCCAGTCCGCAGGGGGATCTCGAAGACGCCGACGGTCAGTGTGTACCAGTCCCACGCGAGCGCGAAGGGGTACAGCACCAGGACCGTCCGGGCGGCCGCCCACCACGCCCCCGCGTACGCCAGGAGGACGAGCGCGACCGTCCCCCACATGAGCTCGGTGACCAGGTAGGTGTACTCCCCAAAGACGGTGATGTCGGGCAACACACCACCGAGAAGGGGCCGGCGGAAAAAAAGGGTGTGCGCCGACCCGGTGCCAACGGCTCCTCCGGAGCCACCACAGGTGTCACGACAGGGACCAACATTGATTACCGGGCGAGTCGAACCTCTACAGAGAGGGACAATACGATGGATATCGCCGATATCGCAACCACCGAGTACGTCGCCGTCGAGACTGACGAACGACTGGGAAAGATCAGGTCGATATTCGATCGCGAGAACCCAAAGGGGCTCATCGTCACCGAGGACGAGGCTTACGCCGGCGTGCTCGCCCAGCGCCAGCTCGTCCAGTCCCGGATCGACGACGACGCCAAAGTCGAGCGACTGATGCAGTCCGCCCCGAAGGTGGACCGGACCGCCGACGTCCGGGAGGTCGCTCGCGTGCTCGTCGAGGGAAAGACAAAGATCGCCCCCGTCTTCGAGGCCGACCGGCTGTGGGGGATCGTCTCCGAGGACGACATCCTCGAGGCTGTCCTGGAGAACCTCGACGCACTGACCGTCGGGGAGATCGCCACCGACGACGTCGTCACCGTCGACGAGGACACACACATCGGCCGCGTCATCAACCTCCTCCGGGAGAACGACATCTCCCGGCTCCCCGTCCTCGACGAGGACGGCAACCTCTCGGGGCTGGTGACGACCCACGACATCGTCGACGTGGTCGTCCGGGATATGGATAAGACGACCCGCGGTGACCGTGGCGGCGGCAACGACCGGGTACTCGATATGCCCGTCTACGACATCATGTCGAGCCCCGTCGAAACGACGACCGGCGAGGAGTCCGTGGAGGCGGCTGTTCGGGGGATGCTCGACAGCGACTACGCCGGGCTGGTGGTCACCCCCGAGGACGACGACCGTGATGTCGAGGGCGTCGTTACCAAAACCGACGTGCTCCGGGCGCTGACCTACACCGAGGAGGAGCACATGGACGTCCAGATCACCAAAATCAGCCTCCTGGAGGCACTCTCCCGTGAGCAGGTCCGCCAGCAGATCGAGAGTGTCGTCGACAAGTACCAGGAGATGCAGGTCCGACACGCCCACGTCCGTTTCCAGGAACACAAGGAGACCCACCGGGGTACGCCGCTGATCCAGGCACAGATCCGGCTGCGGACCAACGAGGGCCAGGCCGCCGGCTCCGGCGAGGGCTACGGCGCGGACAACGCCTTCCGGGTCGCACTCGACAAACTGGAGCGAAACGTCCTCGAACTGAAAGGCGTCCGGGCCGACGAGGAGTACCGCGGGCAGCTCCTGCGGAAACTTGGTGAACTCTAACCCCACTTTTTACCCCCTTGGGTGCCCTCGCTCGCTTCGCTCGCTGCGGGCACCACTCGGTCGCAAAAACATGGGGAAAAACTACCTCCACGCTCACTCGCTTGCGCTCGTTCGCGTGAAGTGAACCGCGCGCCTGCGGCGCGCGGATGCTAGCCAAGCCGTCTGTTCCGAATCTGCATCCGACCAAGCGTGCGCGGATGCTTGTTCTAACCGTAGCGCTATCGAATCTGAAGCATCCGCGCGAACGCAGTGAGCGCGGTTCCCCGGACGTCTCGGTGAGGCGAGCGGCGAAGCCGCGAGCCCGAGGCAGAGCGTCCGGCTTTTTTCAGTATGTCTTTTGTGCCGAGCGGTGCGCGAAGCGCACCCGAGGCGCAAAAAAGTAGTCGCTACTGGAACCCGATCCGGCCGCCGCGGGTCCGGGGTTCGGGGCCGGTGCCGCCGCGGAACTCCTCCTCGACCTGCTCGTAGTACTCCCGGATCTCGTCGGTCAGCGTCGGCCGGACGTTCTCCATTGCCTTCCGGAAGTGACGCATG
>JAQCNN010000225.1 GCA_028275005.1 Salinirussus sp. | reverse complement strand
GCGTGCGGAGCGAGTTCGCGCTCGGTCACCACATTGTCGTCGTCACGGACGTCGACCCGTAGCGGCTCGCGGATCCACGTCTCGAGTTCGTCCCACGAGTCCGCCTTCCAGACCGGCATCTCGTTTGTCAGCTCCCGCCGGAGGAGTTCCGCCTCCAGCGAGAGATTCGTCAGGTAGCGAAACTCCCACTTGTCGAGCCGGCGTTTGAGCGCCTTCAGCGGGTCCTGCCCCTCCCGGTCGGCGTGCTGGTTCAGGGTTGCCTCAAGATCCGGGTTCGAGATGATCACCAGCTGGGTGTCGACGTCCATCCCGATCCCTTTGTCGAGTTTGACGTGGCCCTCGTCGGGGACGTTCAGGAGCTTCTGCAGCAGGTCGGCGTGCTGGGCGGCGTCCTCGACAATGGTGAGAAGACCGTTACCCTGCGAGAGTACGCCGTCGTAGGAGAACGCCTGTGGGTTTTTCCGGCCGCGCGACCCCAACTCCCGGAGCATCCCGCTCATCCACGACCCGACGAGGCGCTCCTTCGGTGGGCCCTCGTCCTCGCTGTGGAGCACCCCGATCCCCCGGCCGATATCGACGACGAAGTTCTTTACACGGAGGTGTTTCGGGTCCGTCACCGCCGAGAACAGGTCCTCGACACCCTGTCGGCGGTACTGCTCCTCGAGGTGTTCGTAGGCCTCCCGGGAGAACGGGTCGAGATCCGTCTCGAGTCGCACCGGGATGTGGTCCCCGGAGGTGGTGTTGAGTTCGGCGAGAGCATCCTCCCGAACCTCCGGGGGGAACACCGACAGCGGGTGTGACTGGACCGGACTCTCGTACCAGTCGTCCTCGTCGGGCGCCGACCCGTCGCCGCCGTAGGTGAGCCCGGGTGAATCGCCGGCACCGGCGACGTTCCACTCGACGGTGTAGCGCCGGCCCTGTTCGGTCTTTGAGTACTCGCGGAGCCCGTTGATCAGACACCGCTTGAGCTCCGACTTTCCGGTTGCCGTGGGGCCGTCGACCCAGATGATCTTCTCCTCCTTGCCACGGCCGGCGGCGATCGACCGGAGGTCGTCGACCAGTCCGTTGAGCACGTCCGTGTTGCCGAGGATGGCGTGTTCGCCGTCGTTGTGTGGGTCGTCGAAGAAGCGATACCGGGTCTTCTCCTCGCCCTCCTCGATGACGGTCCGGGTGCCGGCGTCCTCGATCGCCTCTAGCAGGTACTTCGAGGCGTGGGCGGCCAACTCCGGCTGCTCGAACAGCGTGTCGACGTACTCGCCGAGGCTCATCGGCGCCTCGTAGGTGTTCTCGAGCGCGCGGTCGGCCGCCTGGATGAAGTCGTCGGTCATCGGCCCGTTACGCTTCCATCTCGCTCTTTGCGACCTCGGCGCCCGCGAACTCGAGCACCTCCTTTGCGCCGCCCTCGGAGTACCCCTGTTCGATGAGGGCGTCGATCCACTGGCTGCGCTCCTCGTCGTCCATGTCGCCACTCGAGACGAGCGCCGAGAAGTTGATGTTGTGTTTCTTGTCCTCCCAGAGCTTGCGCTCGAGTGCGCGGCGCAGGCGGTCGTTGTCCTGCGGGTCGAACGACACCCCCTCGCGGGCCCGCCGGGAGACCCAGTTGGCGACCTCCTGGCGGAAGTCGTCCTTCCGGTCCTCGGGCAGGTCGAGTTTCTCCTCGACCGAACGGAGGAACTGCTCGTCGGGCTCCTGCTCTCGGCCGGTGATGTCATCCTCGACGGTGTCGTCGTCGATGTAGGCCATCACGTGGTCCATATACTTCTCGCCCTGGCGCTGGATCTCGTCGATGTCGTAGGCCAGCGCGTGGCGGACGTCCTCGATGGCCCGCTCCTTGTACTCCTCGCGGACGTGTTCGAGATACCGGTAGTAGGTGTCGAACATCTC
>JAQCNN010000223.1 GCA_028275005.1 Salinirussus sp. | reverse complement strand
GTGCGGGAGATGTCCAACTGGGCGTCCATCTTCTCCTCCATCGACCCCAGGGTCTTGTACGCCGACAGCGCCGGCCCGGCCGCGATATCGCCCGTGTCGTGGGTGTGTGCAAAGCCGTGGTACTCCCCCTCCGTGCCGACCTGGTCCTCGGCGATGGTCATGACGTCGGCGACCGCCTCCGGGTCGGCCATCTCCCGGGTCGCCTCGTAGAACGCCCGAGGGTACTCCGACATGATGTCGACGTTGTGGGCCTCGTCGTCGATCTCCGAGGGGTCGATCCGCGAGGACATCACCAGGGGCGCGTCCATCGAGTTGTGCGCGTAGAGCCAGTTTGCGGCAAAGACCGGTTCGCCGCCGACCTGGAGGTCGTAGAGATAGCCGTCGTACTCGACCCGTTCGACACGTTTGACGCGCAGATACGAGAGGTCACCGTCGACAAGCGGGCGCAAGTCCTCAAGACGGTCGGTCGCAGCCGCGGGCACATCCCGGGAGTCGAGTTCCCGGACGATGTCTCGGAGTTGTTCCAGGGAGATGTTCTCCCGACGCTTCAGGTACTTCGGGATCAGCTGTTTGACCCCCTCGATATCCATCTCGCGGATCGTCATCAGCGCGTCGGGGATCGCGACGACGAGGCTCTTCGGGGAGTACGGTCGTTCGCCGTCGAGGATTCTGTGGAGTGGGTTGTCGGTCGCCCCCCCGGACACTGTCACGGTGTAGATATCCTGACGGTTTCCCTTGCGGTCGGTCTGTTCGGAGATGCTGGCGACGAGCCCGAGACGGTGGAGGAGGAACACGAGGCCGTCTTTCACGTCAGGACTGGTTGTGTAGAACGCTACGGTAGTGACGTTGTCGTCGGTCTTGTCACTGCCATCACCGGCGATGAAGCCCCGGAGGAAGGCGAGAATTACCTCGCGCGGGGCGTTGAGGACAGGCTCGGGAATGACTTTTTCACTGGAGTCGTAGGCCTCCACGTCTTCGAATCCGAGATGGTACAGAACGTCCCGAAAGACCGCCGGGAAGCGCAGTTCGTACGCCCTGTTCGACCACCGACGGGCGGGTTCGTGGCCGAGCGTCTCCTCAATTATCCCGGCCGCGCGGTCGATAAGTTCCTCGTCGGCATTGTTGATCGCCGGGCAGACGCTCGATGTGGACCCCTCAGCGACGAACAGTCCGAGTAGCCACGCGAACTCCTCGTCCAGGTCGACCACCCGGTCTATCCCGTCGGAGGAACCCGAGAGGCCAACCTGGATGTTGCGGGGTCGGTCGAGTCCGGCACGGTCAAGGATCTCGACGAATCGGTCGTAGGCGATCTTGCTCCTGTCCAGACGGTAGGCGAGTCCGCTTTGGAACGCGTCGTGTGTCGGACTCCCGTGGTCGGTCGTCTCCCAGGCCGTCGTCAACAGGTCCTCGACGTGGTCGTCGATGACGACGTAGGGGTCGTCGACGGCGTCAACAACGTCCAGCGTCGTCCGTTCGGTCTCGACATCGACCTCCCGCGGAGCCACGACGAGGTCGCCTTCTTCCAACTCCGCACCCGCGACTTCCTCGATCCCGTCTTCGTACCGGAACAGGCTGTGGTGGTCGGTTATCTCTAGCGAGCGACCAAACTGTGTCTCGACGGACAAAAGCTCCTCGTCATCGTCCGCCTCGTACCGGATCGCCTTCTCTATCGGCTGAGGAGAGGTTCCGTGGTCGTCGCCGAAGGCGTAGGTTCGCCACCCCTCAGCGGCACACGTTCGCTTGCGGAATTTGCCATCGACTTCGAGCGGCGAGTCAAGTTCGCGCCAGAATTCGTCAAAGGTCAGGAACCGAACGTCGCCATCCGGGTCGACCGCCACGAGCCGGGAATCCTCGGCGACGCTCCCACCCCGCTGGTCGGGGAGGTACGTCCGGCTAAAGTTCAATAACCCGTCCAGAAGGAGCATCACGCAGTCCTCGTCACCGTCGCAGTTCCGGCGCTTGGAGGCGTGGAAGTACGGATGCGCGTACCCGACGGCGGCGCTCGTGAAGCCGACGACGCGGCCGACGACCGCCGCGGAGGTGTGTGGCGCCATCCCGAAGACGAGCTCGCCGACGAGGTCCGCCCGGTCCTCGAACTCGTAGAAGGCCTCGAGCCCGTAGTACTGGGTCAGCAGGTCGTCGACGAAGTCCGCGGTGGCGAGCATGTGCTCGGCGGCGCCATCCGAGAGGACGATATCCTGGACCTTGAGTTCGACCAACTGGTCGTCGTGACGGAGGGGGTCACCGTGGATGTCGGTCTCGTAGCCGAGTTCGCGGAACTGCTCGGCGGTGACGTCGAGTTCCGCCGGCCGGACCGACGTGACCGGCAGGTCGGTCATGTCGTAGCGGACGGTGCCGTCCTTGAACGCCGAGACGCCGTGTTTCGCACGCAGGACCCCCTTCTCCAGGGGTTCGGGCGCCTTCTCCTCGGAGGTGAGCCCCTTCACGGCTTTTAGCGTCTCGAAGGCCGAGGGGCGTTCGCCGACGGCCTCCAGCGCCTCCTGGAGCCGGTCGTGGACGTTCAGCGTCGTCGTCTCCGTGGGGGAGGCCAGCGTCCCACAGGCCGGACACGCCGCGCGGCCGGACTCGTCGGGCTCGACCTCGCGGTCACAGTCCCGGCAGACGTAGACGGCGTCGGTCACGCCCCCACAGTCGGGACAGCGGGCCTCGTGGCCCCGGGCCCCACAGTCCCGACACTCCCGGCGGCCGACCTCCACCTCGACGTCGCCTCTGGTCCCCTCGACAGTGTCGCCGTGTTCGGCGGCCGCGACGACGTCACGCTGGTTCCCGCCGGCGTCGCCGATGGGGGACAGCGAGTGGACCGCCGGGGACAGCTCCCGCTGTTCCGACTTCTCCGGGCGCCCCATCCGGTTGCCAACCCGCGTTGGCGCCCGCTCCCGGACCCGGAACGGCGCGAGTTCGTTGACCGCGCGGATTGCGTTCTCGCCGCCGTCGTACGTGCGGGCGTCCTCGGAGAGGTCCTCGCGGTCCCACGAGCGGGTGCGGTCCTCGGCAAAGCGGAGCGAGCGCGCCAGCGGCTGCCAGTCGGGAACCAGCAGCCGGTCGGCCTCCTGGGTGTGTTCGACCAACAGCGACTCCAGTGTGCCCCGAACCGTCCCGGTGCGCGGGAGCGCGAGCACCGTCTCTGTGCCATCCCGGTCGGCGGGGCCCTCGCCCATCGCCGCCCCGTCGGCCGCGACCGCGTCGGCGGCCTCCACGGCCTCCGCCAGCGCACAGAGGTCGTCGACGCTCACGTCGTGCCAGAGGTAGGTGTAGGCCGGGTGCAACGGGGCGTCGTACGCCTCGGCCCAGGCGAGTGCCTCCGTCGCGGCCGGGTCCGCGAGGTCGACGGCGACGTCGTCCTCGAGGGCCTGGACCGGGCCGCCGGCCTCGGCAAAGTCCTGGCGCCACCACTCGACGGTGTAGGCGGCCGGTGCGAGCGGCTGGTTGTTCTCGACGAACTCCCCGTAGTTGACCAGGTACTCCCCCAGGTCGAGCACCGACTCGACCCCGTTTCTGACCTCCAGGGCCTCCTCGGCGTCGTTGATCCGCCGGACATCGCCGTTGGCCAGCCGGACAGTCGGCCCCTCGATGGTGTCGACGGGCACCACCCCTGCGGCCTTGCCGGGCCGCTCGGTCTTGATCTGGGTGCCCGTCGCGAGGAAGTCGTCCACCAGATGCATCGTCGCCGGGTGGACACCCGCGGTCGCGTGGCCGTGGTTGCGGGCACGACCGTAGCGCAGCCGGAACCCGCCGGACTCGCTGGGATGGGAGAAGACCGGCCGGCCGGCGATCAGGTCCCGGAGGTACTTCTTCGAGGGCTCTGGACGGGGCGGGCCGGGTTCGCCCTCGGCCTCGCCGTCGGCGGCGTCGGCCCCGCCGGCCGCGTCGTCCGCCCCCCCTTCCCCGGCCGCGTCGGCATCCTCGTGGTCCTTGTAGGCGCCGTCGATGAGGTCCTGGAGCCAGGGCCAGTTCACCTCCTCGAGGTCGCGGGTGTACCGCTGGATCTTCGGGGCCTTCAGCGCGAGCCCCTCCGCAAAGACCAGACACATCCCCCCGCGGGCGGCGTTGGTGTCGACCCGGTCGAGGTCGCGGTAGCCCTCGACCTCGTCGTCACCGGTCGCCTCGCCGTCGAGCATGACCGGCATGTGCTCGGCGATAAACTCCGCCTCGGCCTCGACGGGGCTGTACTGGAGGCCCGTCTCGGAGTCGTAGAGCGCCACCTCCTCGGCGTAGCGGCCGACCTCGTCGCCGCGGGGGCGGTACTCCTCGATACCCAGCAGCGCCCGGGCGTAGTCGGCGACGAGCACCGACAGCGCCTGGGCGGTCCCACCCGCCGAGCGGATCGGGCCGGCGTAGTAGACGTTGACGAACTCCGTCCCGTCGTCGTTTTCAAGGAGTTCGACGCGGTCGATCCCCTCGATCGGCGCGGCGACGACCCCCTCGGTGAGGAGGGCAACGGCCGTCCGGACCGCCCCCTCGACCTTGCCGGCCCGGGTGTCGTAGTCACCGACGCTACCGTCGACAAAGTCCTCGACCAGCGCCAGCGCGGCCGCCTCGCGGGACATCTGACCGTCGAGTTCGCGGACCCGCTCGGCGACGCCGTCGATACCGAGGATGTTCTCGACGCGGTCGGCCATGTCCTTTGCGACGGGGATCTCCACGCTCTCGGTCGGGTCGCCGCCGCGCTCACGGGCCCGGTTTGCCACGTCGAAGGCCGCATCGAGGCTGTCCTCAAGTTCCCGGAAGTAGCGGTCGTCCGCGGGCCGCATTACAGCGCCCAGAGGTCCAGGTCGGTCACGGGGTCGCGCTCGCGGACGAGGTCGGCGTCGAACGCCCGGATGTAGAGCTCGCCGGCAAAGACCGTCGCCGAGTCCAGGTGGCCCGCGACGGTCGTCCCGTCGGGCCGCGAGAGGGCGACGTGGGTGTGTGCGAAGGGGTCGCCGTCGAGCATCGAGACGTTCCCGACCGCCGGCACCACCTCCAGGTGCTCCTCGAAGACGATGTTGTCGTACGTCTGGCGGTCCTGGTCGTAGAAGGCGAGTTCGGCGTCCTGCACCGCACCCAGGCCAACGAAGAAGGCCGAAGCGATGTCCTGCTCGGCGGCAAAGGCCTCGACCTGGGCCCGCCAGTCCCGGCCGTGCTCCAGCCGCGCGACGAACTCCCGGGTGGCGTCGACTTCCTGATAATCCATGTCCGGCCCGACGGCTGGGGCCTTCAAAAGCACACTGGTCGTCACAGTTCCGGCCCCTGACCTCAGGCGGGCAGCGAGACCCGGCCGGCGACGAGTTTCTGGGTGGCGTCCCAGAACTGGAGTTCCGTGACCGTCCACTCGAGGGACTCGACGGGGCCGAGCAGCCGCTTTGCGGCGTCGAGACTGCCGCCGCGGGCGACCGTCACGTGGGGGGTGTAGTCGGCGCCCTCGAGGCGGGTCACGGGCTCGAAGACCTGGCAGAGCCGGTCGTGAAGCTCCCAGAGCCCCGGCGACTCGACGGCGAGGTAGACGACCGGCCCGGGGCCGGCCGTCGGCTCGGCAAACCAGTCGACCCGGTCGACGCGGACCTCGAAGGGGGACGTGCCGGCGAGTGCCTCGCGGGCGCGGGCCTCGACCCGGTGGGCGTCACCGTCGGGGAGGCGTTTGGCGACGAGTGTTCGGTCGTCGCGGACGCGCACCCCGCCGGCGCCCGGGCCAGGGCCGGAGGGGCCGAGGTCGGTCCCGTCCTGTCTGGCGGTCAGGTCGGCGGCGACCTCGGCGGCCAGCCCGGAGACCCGGCCCGGCACCGGGACGTTGACACTGTTCACACCGGGGTTCGGTGACCGGGGGGAAAAAGCGCGTCGGGAGGGCGGCGGCTACAGCCGGTCGAGCAGGGAGAGGACAATCAGGGCGAGGACAGCAATCACGAGCAGCTTTGAAACCGGGGCGAGAACGGACGCGAGGACGTCGACGAAGCGCTCTATCACCGCCAGAGCCAGCCAGACCGCAACGAGTGCGAGGATAACCCTCAGCAGGGTGTCGGTGTCGGTCTCCATGGGCGGCGGTTTCCCGCGCGAGGCATAGCCCTTCTGGCCCGGGGTAGGCCCTCCCGACCCGGCGACGGCAACAAGCCATTTGAGCGGTGCAGGCAAAGGGGCGGGGGATGAGTGCCACCGGGCGGGCCGCCGTCGTGTTCGTCGCCGTCGTGCTGGCGGTTTCGGCTGTCCCGCCCGGCGTCGCGGTGCAGGACGGTCCCGGGCCCGTCGGCCAGGCCGGTATCGACGCCGACACCACGACACTCGCCGCGGCTGTCGGGCCGGACGGGGACGCCGACTGGCGGGTCACCTACCGGGTCGAACTCGACGACGAGAACGCCACGGCGGCCTTCGAGTCGCTGCGCCGGGATATCGAGGCCAACCGGTCACAGTATCTCTCGACGTTCCGCGAACGCATCGAGGCGACGGCCGCGAGTGCCGAGAGCGCGACCGACCGGGGGATGTCGGTCGGGAACTTCAGCGTCGCGGTGGAGACACGGGCACAGCCCGATACAACCTTCGGCGTGGTCACCTACCGCTTCAGGTGGAACGGCTTCGCCGCCACCGACGGCGACCGGGTGGTCATCGGCGACACACTCGACGGGCTGATCCTCGACTCCGGGACTGTCTTGCGGGTCACCTGGCCCGACGGCTATGGGGTCACGGACATCACCCCCGACTCGGCCGAGCGTGCGGACGGTGCCGTTGTCTGGCGTGGCCCCGCGGACTTCGAGGCCGGCGAGCCCCGGGTGACCGTCGAGCGGGGCGTCACCACGACGCCGGCGGAGACGGTGTCGCCGGGCGGCGGTGACGGAGCGGACGGTGGGTTGGGTTGGCTGCCCCCGACTGTGGCCCTCCTGCTCGTCGCCGTCGTGGCCGGGGCCGTCCTGCTGGCGCGTCGCGGGGAGGACGGGCCGGCCGACGGCGCGGGCGGCAGCGACACCGGCGGGTCCGGGGCCGGTCCAGGCGACGAGGCGTCCGGAGCCCCGCCGGAGGCGTTGCTCAGTAACGAGGAGCGGGTGCTCCGGCTGCTGGAGGAGAACGGTGGCCGGATGAAACAGCAGGCGGTTGCCGAGGAGCTGGGCTGGACCGCCGCAAAGACCAGCCAGGTCGTCGGCACCCTCCGCGACGACGGCAAACTCGACTCGTTCCGGCTGGGCCGGGAGAACGTCCTCACACTCCCGGACGTGGAGATCGACGGCGGCGAGTGAGGCCCTTCGAGGGAGGGGTGGCGGGAAAATCACCGGACGTGAACGGTTTGAATCCGGTTTGATCGGCGTTAATCCGCGGCGAGATTGGGCAAGCGTCGACCCGTTATATGATCGTGGGGGACGAGGTAGGAGTACGATGCAACGGAGCACCGCAGTCGCGGTCGCACTGCTGGTCGCCTGCGTCGCGGCGGTCCCGGTCGTCGGAATCGCCGCGTCCGGCAGCCAGCCCACACAGGTCACGGACAACAGCTCGAACAGCACCAACAGCTCCGTGACGCCCGGAGAGCGTCTCTCGGGCGTCGTCGGCGTCCAGGGGGCCGAACTCGAGGGCGAGATCGACGAGCGGGCCTTCGGCATCCAGGTCGCCCAGGCGGCCACGAACGAGTCGAGAGCCGCCGTCGTCGCCGGCAAACTGGCCGAACTCGAACAGCGCGTGGAGGAGCTTGACGAGCGCACGCAGCGCCTCGGTGAGGCCCGCGCGAACGGCTCCATCAGCGAGGGCGAGTACCGCGCCGAACTCGGCGAGGTGGCCGCACGGTCCCAGTCGACCCAGCGCCTCGTCAACGCCTCCAACGAGACCGCCAGTGGCCTGCCCGCTGACGTGCTCGAGGCCAACGGCGTCAACGTGAGCGCCATCCAGACGCTAAAGAAAAGCGCCGGCAACCTCACCGGGCCGGAGGTGGCGGCGGTCGCACGCTCCATCGCGGGTCCGAGCCCGGGGATACCTCCGAGCGTCGACACGGGCCCGGCCGACAGGGGCCCCGGTGACCGCGGCAACCGAACCGACACCGCCGACGGGGCCGAGACGCCCGAGGGCAACAGCACCGACACGCCCGAGCGCGACGGGACCGGCACACCGGAGGACAGCCGGGCCGACACCCAGCGCGGCGACGAAACCGAGACACAGACCCGGACCGACCGGGCCGGGTACTGATACTGCCGGACGTAAGCCATTCAAGAATTTCGCCACCCCGGGGTGACGGATCTATTTACAAAGTTACGTCCGACAGTATGAGGCGATAGACAGCCAGAGACCGTCCTCATGTTTCCTACAACGAGACCCTCGGTGTATCAGCACACAGTAGTCCTACTGCTCGTCGTAGGCGCACTCGTCGTTCCGGCGGGCGCGATGGCAGCGTCGCCCGACCGTGTCGCGTCCCACGACGGGGGGACCGACCCCGTGTTCGTCGTCATACTGCCGGCTGTACGTCTGTAACGAATTTCGCGACCCCAGGGTCACGGATATCTTACGACAGTTACAGCCAGCAGTATCAGCCTCGCGGAGGACGGCTCGGCGGAGCTGGTCGTTCCCTACACGTTCGACCTCTCCACGGACAGCCGCGCGGCCGCCTTCGAGGAACTAAGGACCAACGGGACGGCCCGGGCGGACTTCGCCGACCGCTTCGAGCGCCGCATCGCCGCGGTTGTCCGGGAGGCCGAGGCCGTCACCGGCCGCGAGATGAGCGTCGACAACACCTCCGTCGACCTGCGCACGGGGGGTGAGACCGGCGTCGCCGAACTCCGCGTCGGCGTCGAGGGGCTAGCGGCAGTCGACGGGACCGGCGTCACTCTCGCCGAGCCGTTCGCTAGCGGCTTCGAACCGGACCGCGAGTTCCGGGTGGTCCTCCCGGGCGGCTACACCGTCGAGTCGGTGACGCCCCCGGCCGGCAGTGTGGCCGACGGCGAGCTCGTGTGGACAGCCGGGACCGACCTGAGTGGCTTCGAACTGGTCGCGAGCGGTGAAGCCGAGGGGACGGCCACAGGGGGTAGTGACGGTGGCGGCGACGGCGACAGCGGCGACACCACACGGGCGGAGACTGCCGGTGGTGGGAGTTCCGGCTTTGACACCGTGGCTGTCCTCGTGGCGCTTGCGGCGACACTCGTTGCGCTGCGACGGGGCTGAGCCTGTCACCGCCTCATAGGTCGGCTCCTTCTCGGAAGATATTTGAAGATACGCCAGAAAAATGTGATACATGATATTGACCCGCGTTTCCGGCCGCGCCCGGTCCGCCAGCGGGTCCGCTCCTCTCCGAGTGCGACGACCGGGCCGGTAAGGCCCGTCCACTCACTCCTCCTGTCCTGTCCCGTCCGACCGCCGCCCACCGTCGGGTGCTGGGCGGTCACCCGTTCGAACCCGACACCAGTTTCGCACACACCACACACAACACATGCCAGAGGACACCACCACACGTGTCGCACTCGCCTTTTCGGGCGGGCTCGACACCACAGTCTGCGTACCGCTGCTCGAAGAGGAGTACGGCTACGACGAGGTAATCGGGGTCACCGTCGATGTCGGCCAGCCCCGCAAGGAGTTCGACGAGGCCGAGGAGACCGCCGCGGCGCTCGACGTCGACCACCACGTCGTCGACGCCCGGGAGGAGTTCGCCGAGCTGTGCCTGCGCTCGGTAAAGGCAAACGCCACCTACCAGGGCTACCCTCTGGGCACGGCACTGGCCCGCCCGGTCATCGCGGAGGCCATCCTCGGCGTCGCCCGCGAGGAGGGGTGTGACGCCGTTGCCCACGGCTGCACCGGGAAGGGCAACGACCAGCTCCGGTTCGAGGCCGTCTGGCGCGAGTCCCCGCTTACCGTGGTCGCACCCGTCCGCGAACTCGGCCTGACCCGGGAGTGGGAGCAGGAGTACGCCGCCGAGCGCGGCCTGCCCGTCGAGGGCGGCAGCGAGGGGCGCTACAGCATCGACACCAACCTCTGGAGCCGGTCGATCGAGGGCTCGGAGCTCGAGGACCCCGCCACCATCCCGGAGGACGACATCTACGACTGGACACAGAATCCGGGGGGGAAGGCGGCCGAGCTGGTCGAGGTGGAGTTCGCGGCCGGGGAGCCGGTCGCGCTGGACGGGCAGGCTATCGAGCCCGTCGAGTTGGTCGAGGCGCTCAACGAGCGGGCCGGCGCCCACGGCGTCGGCCGGACCGACATGATGGAGGACCGGATGCTCGGGCTGAAGGTGCGGGAGAACTACGAGCACCCCGCGGCGACCGTGCTCCTGACGGCCCACGAGGCGCTCGAACAGCTCGTGCTCACCCAGGAGGAGCGCCAGTTCAAGACCCAGGTCGACGGGCAGTGGGCCCAGAAGGGGTACCAGGGGCTGGTCGACGCGCCGCTCGTGGATGCGTTGGAGGGCTTTATCGATACGACAAACGAGCGCGTCACCGGCACCGTCACGGTGAAGCTGGAGGGGGGCCACTGCCGGCCGGTCGCCCGTGAGAGTGACTTTGCGGTCTACTCGGAGTCGGCAGCTTCCTTCGACGAGGAGGCGGTCACCGGCGGGATCACCCAGGAGGACGCCACCGGCGTTGCGAAGTACCACGGCTTCCAGTCCCGGCTGGCCAACCGCGCCGCCGAGAGCGCGAACGGGGACGAGTGAGATGACCGAGGAAGGCACAGAGGACGGGGCCGACGCCGAGGGCGTCGTCCGCCGTGACCGCTTCTCGGGTGGGCCCGCCCGCGCCTTCCTCTCCTCGCTGGCCGACGACGACCGCATCTTCGCCGCCGACCTCGCCGTGGACCGCGCCCACGTCGTGATGCTCGCCGAACAGGGGGTCATCGACGCCGAGGACGCCGGGGCGGTCCTGGAGGCGCTCGCCGAGATCGAGACGGCGGGGCACGCCGCGTTACCCGACGGCGAGGACGTCCACGAGGCGGTCGAGACGGCCGTCATCGACCG
>JAQCNN010000208.1 GCA_028275005.1 Salinirussus sp. | reverse complement strand
GTACGGTAGCGGCGGTAGTTCAGGATTGGAATGTTCTGGCATAGTCGTAACCTCCACTAACTACTCATGAGCGGGCGAGGGTTAAAGATTGAGGAAGGGGCTACCTGTGGGTCCCCCGTCGGCAGTGCCATCCCGCGTTTATCGGGTCTGTGACCGCCCAGGTATTTATATGTCTTCGGCTGCCCTCCGCTCGCTGTACCCGCTCCGGCGCTAGCACAGGACGCCGAGGGCGCGTCTGTGCGCAGTCGTCACCTCTGGCTCGCGTGTCGCTTCGCTCCCGCTCGCCGTTTTAGAGGCGATTCCCTCGCTAGCGCTCACTCATCCCCTCTCGCTCTCGCGTGTCGCTTCGCTCCCGCTCGCCGTTTTAGAGGCGATTCCCTCGCTAGCGCTCACTCATCCCCTCTCGCTCTCTCGAACATCGCGAGCGCCGCCTCGCGCTGTTCGCTGTGGTCGACGACGGGGTGTGGGTAGTCCGGGGCGTGGGTTTCACGGGTCGCTGGGTCCAGCTCGTGCCAGGAGTGGATGGCGTCGGCGGGCACGCCCTCCAGTTCCGGGACGTACTCCTGGATGTACTCGGCGTCGGGGTCGTACCGCTCCCCCTGGGTCATCGGGTTGAAGATGCGGAAGTACGGCTGGGCGTCCGTCCCGGTGGAGGCCGCCCACTGCCAGCCGCCGTTGTCGTTGGCGGTGTCGTGGTCGACGAGCCGTTCGCGGAACCAGGCGTACCCCTCACGCCAGTCGAGCAGCAGGTCCTTCGTCAGGAAGGAGGCGACGATCATGCGGAGACGGTTGTGCATCCAGGCCTCCGCCCGGAGTTGGCGCATCCCCGCGTCGACGATCGGATAGCCCGTCCGCCCGTCCTTCCAGGCCTGTAGCGCCTCGGGGTCGTCGCGCCACTCGATGTCCTGCTCGTACTCCTTGTAGTTCGAGTCGACAACCTCCGGGTTTGCCCACAGCACCTGTGTGTAGAACTCCCGCCAGGCGAGCTGGTCGAGAAACTCGGTGACACTCTCGCGGGCCGCCTCGTCGGGGGCGTCGGCGCGGGCGCGGTCGGCCCGCTCGTAGACCTCACGGACACCGATAGTGCCGTACTTCAGGTGGGCCGAGAGCCGCGAGGTGACGTCGTCGTCGGGGTAGTCCCGGCGCTCCTCGTAACGGTGGACGGGCGACGCACAGAACCGCTCCAGCAGGTCACGGGCCGCCGCGGTGCTCGCGTCGGGGATATCCGCCTCGGGCTCGGCAAAGTCCAGGTCGGCGAGCGTCGGGAGCGGGTCGCCGTCCACGTCCGCGAGGTCCGCCTCGCCGGGCGCCTCGAAGGGGTCGGCCTTCGGCCGGTCGTGCCACTTCTTCGAGAAGTAGGTGAACACCGCGTAGGGGTCGCCGGCGTTGGTCGTGATCGAACCGGGTTCGTGGTGGACGGCGTCGTGGACGGTCTCGTAGTCGAGACCGGCCTCGTCGAGTGCGTCACGGACGGCATCGTCGCGGCGGCGGGCCAGCCCGGAGTAGTCGCGGTTCCAGGTGACTGTGTCGGCGTCGTACTCGTCGGCGAGCCTCGGGATAACCTCGACCGGGTTGCCGTGAGCGACGACCAGGTCACTGCCTCGCTCGCGGTAGGCCGTTCGCAGCGAGTCGAGCGCGTCGAGCAGGAACGTGACCCGAGGGGACGCGCCGTGTTGCAGCACGGTCGGGTCGAAGACAAAGACGGGAACGGCGGTGGCCTCGGCGGCGCGGGCGAGCCCGCGGTTGTCGGCGGCCCTGAGGTCCCGTCGGTGCCAGTGCAAGCGCATACAGCTACAATGGGCCCGGCCCACTTCAAGCGGTGGGGCAATCGGTTTGGCACCGGTGGCCAACGGCCGACCCGGCCTCGGTGTCGGCTCAGACCGCCTCCCCGACCAGCGAGACGTAGCCGATATCGCCACGGTCGACCGCCCTGTCCAGGTCCGTCACACCCTCCCGGAGTCGGTCGCCGCGGTCGCCGAGTGCCGCCAGCAGTGCGTCGACGTCGAGCGCGCCGGCGGCGTCCTCGCGCATCGCAAGCAGGTCCTCCCGGTGGCTCCGGACGTCCCGGACCTCGTAGCCCGCGTCCTCGACGGCGGTCACGAGCCCCGCTCGGTCGCGGCGGTCGGTCAGGCAGAGCGCCTGCGCGAGAAACGGCGGGAGGTCCGGTATCTCCCCGGAGACGGTCACGTCCGAGAACGCCAGCCGACCGCCCGCGCCGACGGCCCGGCGGGTCTCCGCCAGCGCGGCCCCGAGGTCGGGCGCCAGACAGAGGACACACTCCCCGAGGACGGCGTCGACGGTCCCGCTCCGGACCGGGAGTGTGGAGAGGTCACCACGGAGCACCCGGCCGTCGGCGGAGGGCTCCCGGTCCAGTCCGACCGCGTCGGCGCCGCGCTCGCGGGCCAGTTCCAGTGCCCCGCCGGCGCCACAGCCGACATCGAGCACACGGGTGCCCTCGCCGACGCCGGCGCGGTCGAGCAGGGCCGCGGTGGCCTCGTACCCCCCCGGGTGCAGCGGGTCACCGAGCACCAGCCGGAGTGCCGCCCAGGGGTCGCCCTGGAGCGCCGAAAGCAGGCCAGTCATCGTCAGTCGTCGTCCGTGTCGGCCCGCGGGTAGTCGGCCGCGGGTGCGGGCGGGGTCCCGCCGGACTCGGGCAGGTCGGCCTCGGTGCCGTCCCGGCCGCCCCAGCCGTGTCGGTTCCGGAGGGCGTACTCCCCGTCGTCTGTCGTCATGTTGTACCCACAGAACGGGACGAGGTCGCCGTCGGGGGTGGGGACGGAGAGACAGCAGTTGTTCAGCCGGCCCACGTCGGCGGCGTCGGCGTCCATGAACCCGGTCACCGAGACCGGCATCACCGTCTCCAGCAGGCCCCCGAGTTCCCCACCGCCGTCACCGAGCCCGGGGGCGCCGCCACAGCAGTCCGCCGCTGTACAGGCGAGGTCGTCGCCGGCGGTCGTCCCCGCGAGCAGCTCCAGCCAGTCCGACTCGTCGACCAGCCCCGAGAGCTGACCGGTGGCCTCGCCCTCCAGAAACCGTGTAACGGGCACCACGTCGTCGTCGGTGGCGGGTTCGACAACCGCCGTGGCGAGCTGGCAGGTCGAGGAACAGCAGGGGACGGGCAGCAGGTCCCGCGTCTCCAGCCCCGCCAGCTGAGTAGCCAGCCGGCGGGCGCACTCGTCGGCCGAGAACCGCCCCTCGTCCTGCTCGTAGCGCCCAAAGTGGGCCACAGGCTGGAGGTTTACCGACTGAACAACGTCGTCGTTTGCCAGCGCGAAGCGGACGATGTCGCCGAGTTCGTCGTCGTTCGTGCCGGGGACGACCGTCGGGACGAGGATCACTGGAAGGTCCGCGTCGCGGCAGGCGTCGATGGCCGCGTGTTTGGCGTCGCTGATGTCCACCTCCCGGATCGCCTCGTAGGTCGCGGGCTCGAGCCCGTCGAACTGCAGATAGACCGCTGTCACGCCCGCGTCGACCAGCCGCTGGGCATAATCCGGCTCCTGGGCGAGGACGAGCCCGTTTGTGTTGACCTGGACGTGCTCGAACCCCATCTCGCGGGTGTGGGCGACGAGTTCGGGGAGGTCGTCGCGGACGGTTGGCTCGCCGCCGGAGAACTGGACCGGCCGGGTGCCGCCCTCGGCCTTGACCGTCTCCAGCAGGTCGACCACGTCGTCGAAGTCCTTCTGCTTGCCGCCGGGCCCGGAGCTGGCAAAGCAGAACGAACAGGAGAGGTTGCAGTCCTCGGTGACCTCGACCACGGCGAGGCAGGCGTGGTCACCCTCGACCTCGATGTCGCCGTCGGGGACCGGGTCCGGGCCGAAGCCGTTTGCCCACTCCCAGTGGTCGACCGAGCCCCAGACCTGCCGCGTCGTCTCGCCGTGGTCAGGGCACGTCCGCGAGAGGTAGACGGTACCGTCGCGGGCGACGTAGGTGGCCGGTACGTCCTCCAGACAGGTGGGACAGAGGCTCCGCGTCTCCGAGAGCCGGTCCCCGTCCGTGCTCATAACAGGTCCCGAGGACCGGACCGGCTAATAATTTCCTGTAGCGTGTCCGGCCGGCGACCGGTGCTCGTATCACCGTCTGCGCCTGCGCGCACCGGCTGTGCCGAGCCCCTCGTGTTCCGGGAGAACGACTAAGTGAGCCGGCCCACACCGCTGTGTCCATGGAGATACAACGACGCGAGTTCCTGGCGGCGGCCGGGGCGGGCACACTCGCGGGGCTGGCGGGCTGTTCCGGCGGCAGTGGGTCCGGAGACGGGGGTGGTGACCGGCCGGGTGTGGCCGGCGAGACACTGACGCTGACGACGACGACCAGCACCGACGACACGGGGCTACTCGACGAGCTTCACCCACCGTTCGAGGGGATGTACGGCGTGACCGTCGACGCCGTCGCCCAGGGGACCGGGGCGGCCCTGGAGACCGCACGGGCCGGGGACTCCGACGTGGTGATGGTCCACGCCCGCTCGCTGGAGGACGAGTTCATGCGCGAGGGGCTCGGCGTGAACCGGCGAGACCTCATGTTCAACGATTTCGTGGTCGTCGGTCCGGAGAGCGACCCGGCGGGGATCGAAGGGATGAGCTCCGCGACAGCGGCCTTTGCAGCCATCGCCAACGCAAGCGCGCCCTTCGTCTCGCGGGGGGACAACTCCGGCACCCACACAAAGGAGCTGGCCATCTGGGCACAGAGCAGCGCCGAGCCGGGTGGGGACTGGTACCGCGAGACCGGCCAGGGGATGGGGCAGGTGCTCAACATCGCCAGCGAGCAGGGCGGGTACACGCTCTCGGACCGGGGAACATACCTCTCACAGCGCGGCGAGGTCGACCTCGTCATCCTCGTCCAGGGCCCCATCGAGGGCGGGCCGGACACCCTCGCCAACCCCTACGGCGTGATGGCGGTCAACCCCGCAGTCCACGACAGCGTCAACTACGACCTCGCGATGGCCTACATCGGCTACCTCACCAGCCCGCAGGCACAGGACGTCATCTCGAACTACGAGGCAAACGGCAAACAGCTGTTCTTCCCGCGGGCGCTCTCGGAAGACCCCGACTTCCAGCAGTACGTTCCGGAGGGCTGGAGCAGTTCGGAAGGGCGATGATGGGTCCCGGGCTCGACACGGTCCTTCTCGGGCCGCTGCTCGTCGAGTTCCCCTTCGAGGCGACGTACGTCCGGAGCATCATCTCCGTCTCACTGTACGTGAGCCTGATTGCCGTCGCGCTCAGCACACTGGTGAGCGTCCCTGTCGCCGTGCTCGTGGGCCTCTCGGACTTCCGGGGGAAGGGGGTGCTCACCTCGGTGATCAACACCGGGATGGGCTTTCCGAGCGTCGTCGTCGGGCTCGCGGTGCTCTTTCTCGTCTCCAACCAGGGCCCGCTTGGCGCGCTTGACCTCGTGTTCACGAAGGAGGCGATGGTCCTGTCCCAGTTCGTGCTCGCGACGCCGCCGGTCACCGCGATCAGCCTGGCGGCCGTCACCGGCGTCGACCGTGGCGTCCGCGACGCCGCCCACGCGCTGGGTGGCACACGCGTCGACACCGCCCTCGTCGTCGTCAAACAGGCCCGGTACGGGGTCGCGACCGCGGTGCTCGCGGGCTTTGGGCGGGCGATAAGCGAGGTCGGGTCGGTGCTGATCGTCGGCGGGAATATCGCCGGTGCCGACGGCGTCTCGAAGACCCGGACGCTGACGACCGCCATCCAGCTCGAGGCTCGTCAGGGGCGGTACGGGACCGCGATGGTGCTCGGCGCGGTCCTGGTCGGGTTGGTGCTCGTCGTCAATGCCGTTGTCGTCCGGCTGGGCGGCCGGGGGGTGGGCGGCTGATGTTCCGGCTCGAGGGTGTCTCGGTCTCCTCCGGGGCCGAGACTGTCCTGGCGGACGTGTCGGTCGCCGTCGGGACCGGCGAGGTCCTGGCGGTGATCGGGCCCTCCGGCGTCGGCAAGACGACCTTGCTCGACACCCTGGCGCTCTCGACGCGGCCGGACGAGGGGGTCGTTCGCTTCGACGGGACGGCGGCGTGGGCGGCCGGCAGGGGCACACGACTGGGGGTCAGACGACGGCTCGGGATGGTGTTTCAGGAGGCCAACCTCTTCGACGCCTCCGTCCGGCGCAACGTCGAGTACGGCCTCCGGGTGCGTCAGTCCTGGCGCGAGCGGGTTGGTGGGGCCATCCGCGGGCGACTGCTGTCGAACCGGCTCGTCGGCTGGCTCCGGCGGCTCCGCGCCACGGTCGGCGGCGACCCGACAGCCCCCGATGGCGGCTCTGCCGGCCGGTCGACGGCTGTCGAGGAGGCGCTCGGGGTGGTAGGAATGGCCGACGCCGCCGACAGACACACGGCTTCGCTGTCGGGCGGGGAGGCCCAGCGGGTCGCCTTCGCGCGGGCGCTGGCCTACGACCCCGACCTGCTCCTGCTCGACGAGCCGACCTCTGACCTCGACCCGCGGAACACGGCCGTCATCGAGGAGGCGGTCGCGACAGCCCGGGACAGCGGGATCGGGGTCGTGCTCGCGACCCACGACATGCACCAGGCCGAGCGGGTCGCCGACCGGGTGGCGGTGTTGTTGGGCAACGGCGTCGTCGAACGCGGGCCAACGGCGCAGGTCTTCGAGGACCCGGCAGAGGAGCGCACCCGGAAGTTCGTCGCCGGGGAGCTGGTCTACTGACCGGCGGTGCACTGATATGTGCCCGGCGAGTCGAGGCCACAGTATGGACGCGGGCGGCGACCCGTACATCGAGGTCGACGGCTCGACCGTCGACGAGCGTGACGTGGAGGCGTTACAGGGGATCGACGAACACGGCTCGATGTACCGGGCGGCCGAGGAGTTGGGGCGGTCCTACGCCCGGATCCAGCGGCGGGTCACCGAGCTCGAGCAGACCGTCGGGCCGCTGGTGGTCAGTGAGCGCGGCGGCGCAGGCGGCGGCGGGAGCACGCTCACGTCGAACGCGCGCACTTTACTGGCCCGGTTCGACCGTCTGCGCGCGGCGGTCTCCGGGCTCGCTCGCACCGAGGAGTCGGTCGTCTCCGGGCGCGTCGTCGACCGCGGCGAGCGGCTCGGGACCGTCGAGACACCCGCAGGGAGGGTGCGCGCGTTAGTTCCCGCCGGGGCCGACGCCGTCCAGGTCGGTGTCCGCTCCGACGCGGTGAGCCTCCTTGCCCCCGACGAGGCCCCACAGCCCGCGGGGACGAGCGCCCGCAACCGGTTCGAGGGGAAGGTGAGGACCCTCGACCGGGAGGGTGACCTGGCCCGGGTTGCCGTCGCCGTCGGGGCCGAGACGACCCTGTGGGCGCTGATCACGGCGGCGAGTGTCGACCGCCTCGACCTGGCCGAGGGCGACCGAGTTGTCGCCTCGTTCAAGGCAACGGCCACCCGCGCGGCACCGGCCCCGGAGGGCAGGACCGGGGCGAACCGGGACAGGTCCTGACCGGTCAGCCCTCGCGTCGCTCGGAGAGGAGGCCGCCGACGCCGACGGCGTACGCGGTCAGGAAGGCCACGAACCACGCCTGCCCGAGGCCGTCGCCGGCCGCCAGGTTACCCACGTACAGTCCGGCACCCGCCAGGCCGAGCGCCAGCGCCAGGGTCAGCGAGACGGGGTTTGGCTCGTTCAGCAGGGTACACAGCCGACTTCGGAGGGTCGTCCGTGTCATACCCCTCACTACCGTACCGGGCACGCTTCAAGCCGGCCGGTGGATTGCAGAGGCGGCAACTGGGAGAAAGAGTGAACTACCGGAGCGGACGCCGAGACCGGCCGAACTTTATTCGCGGGCCCGTTGTCCCCGGTATGGACGAGGACCTCGAGACGCGGGTGGAGGCCGTCGCGGAGGAGAGCGCCCTCTACAACGCGCTCAAACACGGTAGCGACGCCCAGGTCGACGCCATCCTCGGGCCGATGATGGGCGAGCACCCCGACTTTCGCGAGCACGGCGGGGCGATCCCTGGGGTGGTCGCCCCGGTCGTCGAGCGGGTCAACGCGATGAGCGAGGCCGAGAAACGCGAGCGGCTGGCGGAGCTGGCACCGGAACGGCTGGAGGAGCTAGAGTCCGAGGACGAGGGCGAGGAGCACCCCTTGCCCGACCTGCCAAACGTCGAAGACGGCGTTCGGATGCGGGCCGCGCCGAACCCCAACACCCCCTGGCACGTCGGCCACGCCCGGATGGCCGCCGTCGTGGGTAGCTACAAGGACCGCTACGGTGGGGAGTTCGTCTGCCGGTTCGACGACACCGACCCCGAAACAAAGCGCCCGGACCTCGACGCCTACGGCGCGATCCTCGACGCGATCGGGTATCTGGGCTTCGAGCCCGACACGGTGGTCCGGGCCAGCGACCGCGTCGAGACCTACTACGACCACGCCCGCGAGCTGATCGGGGAAGGTGGGGCCTACACCTGCGAGTGCCCACAGGAGCGGTTCTCGGAGCTGAAAAACAGCGGCGAGGCCTGCGAACACCGGGACAAGAGTGCGGCGGAGAGCCGCGAGGAGTTCGAGGCGATGGTGGATGGCGAGTACGACAGCGGCGAGATGGTGCTCCGGGTACGAACCGACATCGAGCACAAGAACCCCGCGCTGCGGGACTGGGTTGCCTTTCGGATGGTCGACACCCCACACCCTCGTGAGGTGGCGAGTGAGTACCGCTGCTGGCCAATGCTGGACTTCCAGAGCGGGGTCGACGACCACCTGCTCGGTGTGACCCACATCATCCGGGGGATCGACCTCCAGGACTCGGCCAAACGGCAGGGCTTTCTCTACGACTACTTCGACTGGACGTACCCCGAGGTCGTCCACTGGGGCCACGTCCAGGTGCCGGAGTACGAGGTCCCGCTCTCCTCCTCGACCATCCAGGAGTATATCGCCGAGGGTCGTCTGAACGGGTGGGACGACCCCCGTGCCCCGACGGTCGCGAGCCTCCGGCGCCGGGGTATCGAGGGGGAGGCTATCGTCCGCGCGATGGTCGAACTCGGCACCTCGACCTCGAACGTCGACCTCGCGATGTCGAGCGTCTACGCGCACAACCGGGACATAGTCGGCGATGACACCGACCGGGCCTTTCT
>JAQCNN010000204.1 GCA_028275005.1 Salinirussus sp. | reverse complement strand
GCCGCCTCCTCCAGTTGCGGGACACCCTCAGCCTCGGCGTCGTCCCGCTTGGTCCGGCCGGGGTTCCCCCCGACGACGAGGTAGTCCGTGTTCCCCGAGACACTCCCCGTCGCTGACCCGCCGTGGCGCTCGACGAGTTCCTGGGCTTCACCCCTGGTGAACCGCTCCAGCGCACCCGTGAACACGAACGTCTCCCCGGCGAGTGCCTCCCCGCCGCCCGTGTCGACGGGCTGTGGGTCGACGTGTTCCAACAGCCCGTCGATGACCGCGGCATTCTGTTCGCTGTCGAAAAAGTCCCGGACCTCCGAGGCTACCGTTGGGCCGATGTCCTCGACCTCCTGTAACTCGGCCGTGGTCGCCGCCCTGACGCCCTCGAAGGTGCCAAAGGCCCTCGCGAGCGCACGCGCGGTCGTGTCACCCACCTCGGGGATGCCAAGCGCCGTCAGAAAGTCCGCGAGCGCGGGCTCAGTCGTCGCCTGGATTTCCCGAACGAGGTTCTCGGCGCTGGTCTCGCCCCACCCCTCCAGCCCCTGGAGGGCCTCGACGGACAGTTCGTACAGGTCCGGCAGCGACTCGACCAGCCCCGCCGCCACGAGCTGTTCGACCGCCTTCTCGCCCAGTCCCTCGATGTCCAGTGCCTCCCGGCTGGCGTAGTACTCCACCGCCCGCTCGAGCTGTGCGGGACAGGCCAGCCCGCCGGTACAGAAGGCGAGTGGCCCCTCGCGCTCGACCGGCGAGTCACAGGCTGGGCAGGTCCCGGGAAACTCGAAGTGGTCGTCGCCGCCGTCGCGCACCTCGACCACCTCGGGGATGACGTCACCAGCCCGCTCGACGCGGACGTCGTCGCCGACACCGACACCCAGCCGGCGGACCTCCTCGGGGTTGTGGAGGCTGGCCCGCGACACCTGGACGCCGCCGACCGCAACCGGGTCCAGGAGCGCAACGGGCGTGAGCCGGCCGGTCCGGCCGACCTGGACGACCACCTCCCGGACCGTCGTCTCGCCGCCGCGGGCGGGAAACTTGTAGGCAAAGGCCCACCGCGGGGCCCGCGAGGTCGTCCCCAGCCGGGCACAGGCGTCGCGGTCGTTGACCTTGATAACGACGCCGTCGACCTCGTAGTCCAGCTCGTCGCGGGCGGCCAACAGCCGGTCGCGGTAGTCGACGGCTCCCTCGATATCCTCGACGAGTTCCGCGCGGTCGGTCGTGCGCAGGCCCCACGACGGCAGACGCTCGTAGACCCCGGCACTGGTCGAGAAGTCGGCCGTCGACGCCAGCACCGAGAAGAAGAAGACAGCGAGCGGCCGCTCGGCCACGACCGCCGGGTCCAGCTGTCGGAGTGTCCCGGCCGCGGCGTTGCGGGGGTTGGCAAAGGGCTCCTCGCCGCGCTCGACACGCTCGCGGTTGTACTCCCGGAAGGCCTCACGGGGTATGTAGACCTCCCCGCGAACGGCCAGCCGGTCGGGGAAGTCCCCGCGCAGCCGCTCGGGCACCGAGGGAACCGTTCGGACCTGTGCGGTCACGTCGTCACCGACCTCGCCGTCCCCGCGGGTGGCCGCGCGCTCGTAGACGCCGTCCTCGTAGACCACCTCGACCGAGAGCCCGTCGAACTTTGGCTCACAGAAGTAGTCGACCCCGCCAACGTCCCCCCGGACCCGCTCGTCGAACGCCCGGACGTCCGCCGCGTCACCGCCCTGGTCGACCGACAGCATCGGTGCGACGTGCTCGACGGTGTCGAGTTCGTCGACCGGCTCGCCGCCGACCCGCTGTGTGGGGCTACCCTCGCGGTCGAGGTCGAAACCCGCCTCGAGTTCCCGCAGACGGGCAAACAGCGCGTCGTAGGTCCGGTCGCCGATAGCGGGGTCGGCGAGCACGTAGTAACGGTGGTCGTGGTACCGGACGGCCGCCCGGAGCTGTTTGGCCTCCTCGCGGGCCTCCTGTTCGCTCAGCTCGCCGGTCGGCACGAAGTCGGTGTCCGGCGCCTCGACGTACCGATTCCCCTCCGGGGGCTCCACCTCGCCCGCGGCCTCGCTCATGGGCAGGATAACGGCGGCCGGACATAGAACCCGTCGGTACGACGCCGGCGCTCACAGCCCGGTGACGTCCTCGATGGCGTCGGTGAGTTCGCGGACGGAGTCGACCGTGTGCTCGCCCATGTGCCCGACCCGGAAGCTCTCCTCGGAGATGTCGCCGTAGCCACTCGAGAAGACCATATCGTACTCCTCGCTGACGGTCTCGATGGTCCCGGCAACGTCTATCCCACGGGTGTTCTCGATACAGGTCACCGTCTGGGACTCGTAGCCGTCCTCGGGGAACAGGCCGAAGTGGTCACGGGCCCACCCGCGGGTGTACTCGGCCATCTCCCGGTGGCGCCGGTCCCGCTGTTGGTGCCCCTCCTCGAGCATATACTTCATCTGCTTGCGGTAGGCGAGCATCAGCGGGGTGGCGGGCGTCGAGTGGGTCTGGCCCTTCCGGTCGTAGTAGTCCAGACACCGCTGGAAGCCACCGTACCACGACGCCGACTCCTTCTGGAGTTCTCGCTCGTAGGCGGCGTCGCTGACGGTGCACACGGCGAGCCCCGGAGGCATCGCGAAGGCCTTCTGTGTCGAGGTGAAGATGCAGTCGATATTGTGACCCTCGATGTCGACGTAGTCGCCGCCGAGACAGGAGATGGCGTCGACAATAAAGTAGGTCTCGGGGTAGTCACCGAGCAGGTCACCAATCGCCTCGACGGGGTTGCGCACGCCCGTCGAGGTCTCGTTCATCACCATCCCGACGGCGTCGTAGTCGCCGGCCTCGAGCGCGTCGCGGATGTCCGCGGGCTTGACGGCCCGGCCCCACTCGTACTCCACCCGGTCGACGCTCTTGCCAAGCCGCTCGGCGACGTTTGCCTGGCGCTCGCTGAACGCCCCGCTCGTTGGGACGAGCATCCGGTCGTCGACGAGATTCAGTGTCGTCGCCTCCCAGAACTCCGTGCCCGAGGCCGTGAGCACGATGACGTTCTGGTCGGTGTCGAGAAACTCCTTCGTGTCCTCGACGATAGTCGTGTAGAGGTCGGTCATCCGGTCCATCCGGTGGCCGAACATCGGCTCGGCCATCGCCTCGACAACGTCCTCGCGGACCTCGGTTGGACCCGGGAGATACAGCGTCTTCTCGGGGTAGTTATCCCTGTATTCCTGTTTTTTCGTCACGGCAGCCACCTCGTATAGCGTACTCTCGCAGCCGGGGGGCATGGGCGTTTTGATGCCGTGTCGGCCGGTGACACCCGGCTGCCCGCCGAGCCCGGCCCACCGACGGGTGTGCAGTAACAGACGCGGCCCTCCTACCGAGGCCAGGCCGGCTGTTCTCGCCCGCCACGCCCGGCGGGGTCGGGACCGTCGACGGCTCGGCCCCGCTCCTCAGGCGCCCTCGCCGTCGTGTCCGACCGACGCCCGCCCCGGTGTCACCCGGAGCAACGCCGGGAGTGCGAGGACGGCGATGGCGACCTCGGCGAGGCCAACGGCCACAAAGGCCGCGCCAAAGCCCTCACTCGCCGCGACGGTTGCCCCGCCGACGACGCCGGCGAGAAACCCGAGACTCCCGAAGACGTTGAACCCACCCATCGCGACCCCGCGGGTGTCGCCGGCTATGTCTGTCACCAGCGCCATCGTCGCCGGCGCCACTAGCGCGCCGAGCACACCCACGACGACCATCGTCGCGGCCGTCAGCGGCACCGACGGCGCGAGAAAGACACAGACGATGGCGAAACCGTAGAGCAGTGAGCCAACGGCGACCGGGACCACCCGGCCCACCCGGTCCGAGAGCCGGCCGAAGGGGTACTGCAACAGCGCAAACGGGGCAAAGAAGGCCCCGAGCAGGAGCCCCGTTCCTGCGGGGTCGAGGCCGAGCTCTGTCCGGAAGTACACGGTGCCTACGAGGGCAAAAAATCCGGCTGTCAGGCGGTCGACGAAGCCAAAGGCAAAGGGGACGCCCAGCTGTGGTCGGCGCCGGAGGACACCGACGGCAGCGCGGACGCCACCGCGGCCGCCCGCCGGCGCCCGGTCCTCGACCAGCCCGGCAACGCCTGCGGCGACCAGAAGCAGGCTGGCGGCGGCGTAGAGCGGAACGAACGGGCCTATCCCGTACAGCTGGCCGCCGACGGGTGCGCCGAGTGCGGTGCCGGCGCCGATGGCGATCCCCGCGGCACCCATATTGCGGCCGTGGCCGCCGGGCAGGTCCATCAGTGTCGTGACGGCGAGTGAGAACGCGCCGATAGTCGCCGCGCCCTGGAGGAATCGGAGGCCGAGTACCGTCGCGTACGGCAACCCGAGAACGGGGACGAGTGCGACTGCGAGATAGCCCGCGGCGCCAAGCACCGCGCCGGCGACGACAAACCGGCGGCGCCGACCGGCGGCGTCACTGGCGGCCCCCCAGAGCCCGGCAAAGAGGACGAACCCGAGGAACTCGGCGGTCAGGAACCACTTGCCGGCGCTGAGGACGGCGTCGACGTTCCCGCCCCAGGAGGCCGGGGTTCCGCCCAGCGCGCTCACGAGCGCCGGAATGTCGGGGTACAGCGCCACCTGCCCGAACAGGACGGTAAAGACGACACCGGCGAGCAGCGCGCGGTCCCGGCGGTCGGTAGCCACGCTCGTCGGTCCGTGACCCGGGCAATTGCCAGTGACGGTTTCGGCCGGCCCGGGGCACAGCCACTCGGCGGCCGTACTCGGCCCGCCAGGCCGCCGCCGCGGACAGGACTTTTTACCGCGGAGGTCCGGAGACCGGTATGGACCACGAGGACGCCGGAGCGGCCTGCCGTCGGGTGCTCGACGCCGTCGGCAGGACTGTCATCGCGAACACCGGGTTCCTCGAGACCGTGCTGACTGGTATCCTCGCCCGGGGGCACGTCCTGCTCGAGGATGTCCCCGGCACCGGCAAGACACTGACCGCCCGCTCCTTTGCCCGGACCCTCGACCTGTCCTTTCGCCGGATCCAGTTCACACCCGACCTCCTGCCGGCGGACATCACGGGCTCGACGGTCTACAGCGAAGCCACCGGCGAGTTCGAGTTCTCCCCTGGCCCCGTGTTCGCCAACGTCGTCCTGGCCGACGAGATCAACCGCGCACCCCCGAAGACCCAGGCCGCCCTGCTGGAGGCGATGGGTGAAGGCCAGGTGACCGTCGACGGCGAGACCCACGACCTCCCCGACCCCTTCTTCGTCATCGCGACCCAGAACCCCGTCGA
>JAQCNN010000195.1 GCA_028275005.1 Salinirussus sp. | reverse complement strand
GTCTCCGCCGTCGCCGCCGGCCGGTCGTGGTACCGGTCCATCACGTACGGCGAGCGCAACAGGAGCTCACCCTCCTCGCCCGGAGGGAGGGCGTCGGTGTCCTCGGGGTCCTCCGGGTTCGCGACCCGCAGGTCGACCATCGCCGCCGCCTTCCCACAGGAGTCGACCTGGTCGGCACCAGCGTGGTCGGCCTTCGGGAGGATGGTGCCGATGTCGGGCATCTCCGTCTGTCCGTAGAGCTGGATGAACACCTCCCCGAAGACCGCCAGCCCCTCCTCCAGGCGCTCGGGGGTGATCGGCGCAGCCCCGTAGACGACCGTCTCGAGCCCCGAGACGTCCGTCTCACCGAGTGCGTCGTGGTCGAGGACACGGTAGATCTGGGTCGGAACGAGGAAGGTCCAGGAGACCGGCTCGCTGTCCACCAGCGCGAGAAACTCACCGGGGTCGAAGCCGCTGGTGACGGTGAAGTGAGCGCCCTGGACCAGGGCCGACATGGCGATGTAGCCGGCCGAGTGGGGCAGCGGCGTCGTAAAGAGCATCTCCTCGCCGTCCCGGATCTCCAGTTCGGTGACGTGGGCGAGCATCGCCATCGCGACGCCTTCCTGGGTGTGGCGTACCCCTTTGGGTCGGCCGGTCGTCCCGCCGGTGTACGGCAGCATGAGGAGGTCGTCGGGGTCGGCCGGGTGGTCACGGACCCCCTCGGCCGCCCCGAGTGCGTCGGCCAGGGGCACCTGGCCGCCGGCGGGGCTCTCGACGGCGACCTGCACCTCTAGCTCGGTGGCCGGCCTAATGTCCGCCACCACGTCGGTGAAGCCGCCGCCGACGAGGGCGCCGCGCGCGCCGGCGTCTGCGAGCATATACTCACACTCCTCGGCGCTGAGCATGTCGTTCATCGGGACGGCGGCGTACCCCCCGCGGAGGCAGGCAAAGAGCCCGGTGAAGTAGTCGAGTTGATTCGACAGCAACAGGCCGACGCGGTCGCCGGCCGCCAGCCCCCGTTCGGCGAAGGCGGCAGCCAGACGGCCGCCCCGCCTCCAGGCCTCGCCGTAGGTCCAGGTCTCCCCGTCGACGGTCGCCAGCGGCCGGTCGGCGTGTGTCTCGCAGGCCCGCCGGACCAGCCCCTGTGCGGTGACCGCACGCTCCGGTGACATGGGCCGACTGACCGCGGCCAGCTACTAGTCGTTTTCGGGGGCGGTGGGCGGGTAACTCCACTCCGGCCGGACACGGACGACCCGGCCGTTCCCGGGGCTCCCCAGGTAGAGGGCTCCCTCGTGTGGCGTCCCGGAGGTGACACCGGAGACCCCCCCGGTGGGGTCGTGGTGGCTGTCGACGATTGCCCCCGCCTCGTTCAGCCGCAGGAGCAGCCCGTAGTCGTCGCCGTCGAGCCGTGCCAGGACCTCGTCGGGAAGCTTGCCGAGCTGGCGGACCAGCCAGGGGGACCCGTGGAGCCTGTCGAGTGTCCCGTCACGAGGGGTGGGGACCGCGACCCAGTAGCCGTCCCCGTCCGCGACCCGGTCGATGCTGCCGGGGTAGCCCGGGAGGTTCGTCGCGAAGGGCTCGCGCTCGCCGGCCCGGCCGCCGCGGTGGTAGTAGCGGGTCACCCGGTAGCGGGAGGTCTCGGCGACCAGCAGGGAGTCCTCGTCCGGCCCGGGGGCGACGCCGCTGGCAAGGCCAAGCCCGTCGAGTTCGACGGTCACCTCGCCGTCGCGGTAGGAGAGCAGCCGGCCGGTGTCCCGCAACTCGAGGAGCTCCTGTTGGACGTGGTCGTGGACGGTCGCGTCGGTAAAGTAGACCGCGTCGTCGGTCACGTGGAGGTCGTCGGCGTCGGTGACCGGCCGGCCACCCGCCCGGTCCGTGAGGATCTCGACGGTCCCGTCGGGGGTGACCGAGAGGAGCCCCGCCGACCCCGCACAGACGAGCAGGTCCTCCCCGTCGAAGGCCAGGCCGAGCGGCCGCCCACCGGTCTCCACGAACGACTCGACGGCGAGGTCGGTATCGCCGGCCCCGACCGGCTCGACCGTCCGGTAGACCGTCCCGTCGGCCCCGCCGGTGTAGAGGCGCCCCGCGTCGTCGAAGGCGGTGTCCTCGGCCCCCTCTACTTCGACGACGGTGTCGGCGTCGGTCAGGCTGCGGTTGGGGGTGAGCGCACCGGTCATCGTCGGGCGGGCTGGGGGGTCCCACGCGACGGGGTCGAGCGGGGACTCGGCCGTCGCCACCGCGGCGACGGCAGCCCCGACCACCAGCCCACCGGTCGCAAGCGGATGTCTGCGGACGAACCCGAACATACCCGGGGTTCGACCGGGGGTCGTACAACACTGTCGGTCGTCTCAACCCTCCCGGGCACGGCGGTGGGCGCGTGTGACGGCCGTAACGAGCGGGCGGCGCGCCGGCGCGCCCGCCAGGTGGGTGACACAGCGACAGTCCGAGCAGCCAAAGCCGTCGACGGCCCCGAGTGCGCCCACCTCGACGGCCGCCGGCGCCGCGAGGTCGACGAGCAGGGTGTCGGTGCCACCGTCCGTGTCGGTCACACCTAACCCGACGGCCCACACTGAGATACCGGTTCGGGGGAAAGGCGTAGGACCGCCCGGCCCCGACGTCGACCTATGACGACAGTTGTCGGCACGGCATCGGTACACACGACGGCGGCGGCCTGTGACTACCTGGACGACGCCGACAGGGTGGTGGTTGTGACGGCCACCGGGGAGGGCACGACACCGCGGGACGCCGGCGACGCGGGCAACGTCGCCCGGACACGCCTGCCCGGGGCGACCGTCGAGACCGTCCGGCGGGCAGGCGAACCCGCGGCGGTCGTCAAGGCGGTTGCGAGCGAACACGACGCCGACCGGGTCGTTGTCGGCACCCGGCAGGGCGACCCCGAACGGGCCGGTGAGCCGCCGGGCTCGACCGTGCAGGCGCTGCTGGCCGCGGCGGAGCGACCGGTTGTCGTCATCCCGGTCTGAGCGGGCGTCGACAGCCGGTAGCCCGCCCGGCGACAGCCCGGGGCCGGGTCGGTGTTCGCGGCGCCTCGGATCCCGCGACATTCAAACCGCTGGGCGCGGAATGGGTGGCCATGTCGGCCTCGGAGCTGGCCACAGAGATACGGGAGGCGCTGGCCGTCGACCGTGAGGCCTTCCAGGCGGCGGCGTTGGCGGAGGCCGAGCAGCTGAAAACCGAGGTGGCGGCGGGCACGTTCGACAACACCCAGGCGCTTGTGGGGTTGGAACTCGAGCTGTACGGCGTCGACGCTGCGGCCGACGGTCTGCGGCGGATGTCGCGACAGCTGCTCGAGCTGATCGGCTTCGAGAAGGAGCTCGGGCTGCACAACGCCGAGCTACAGACCAGCCCACAGCCTCTGTCGGAGTACGGCCTGCTGGCCCAGCTAAAGGAGCTGCAGGCCCACGTCGCACCGGCACAGGAGCGGACCGACGCCGAGGACCTCCGGCTGGTCGCCGACGGGATGTGGACGGTCCCGCCGGTCGGCGAGACGGCCTCGGCGTACCTGACCGACTCCGTTGAGCAGGACGGCGTGATGCTCGGGACGAACATGAGCGACGCTGTCCGGTACCACGCGATGGCCAACACCGACTACCCCTCCGGGTGTGCGCTCGACGCCCCACACGTCTCCCTGGAGGCGGAGACGGTGATGCCCGAGAGCCTGATCACTTCGATCCAGCCCCACTATCAGGTCCCTCACGCGCCCGACCTGCCCCGCTACTTCCGGTACGCCCTCCGGGTTGCGGGGCCGCTGCTCGCGCTCGGGGTCAACAGCCCCTTTTTTCCGCCGAACTTGTACGACGACGCCCCGGCCGACCGGGTCGTCGCCGACGCGCACATGGAGCACCGCGTGGGCGTCTTCGAGTCCGTCCTCAACCCGCCGGAGAGCGCCGACGCCGAGCCGAAGGTACGGTTCCCGCCGGACTTCGAGACCGTCGAGGCGGCCATCGACGATATCGCGACCGACAGCTGTATTGTCCCGATGGACGTCCCCGACGGCAACCGCTTCGACGACCGGTTTCGCCACCTCCGGCACAAACACGGCAGCTACTGGCGGTGGATTCGTCCGGTCTTTGATGGCGGGTCACGCTCCTCGGCAAACGCCCGCATCGAGTTTCGCCCGCTGCCCGCCCAGCCGACGCTGCGGGACTGTGTGGCCTTCGAGGCCGTCTTTGCCGGGCTGATGGAGAGTCTGACCCGCCGGCAACACCCCGTTCGACGGCTGGACTGGACGGTCGCCCGGGAGAACTTCTACGCCGCCTGTCGGGACGGCCTGCAGGCCGACTTGCGGTGGGTCACCGCAGACGGCGCCGAGACGACCGCCATCGACGAGGTCTGTGGCGAACTCCTCGAGTACGCCCGCGACGGGCTGGAGACCCGCGGGCTCGAGACCGAGGCGGCCCGCCGGTATATCCGCCCGCTCCGCGAGCGGCTGGACCGCCGGACGACACCCGCCCGCTGGAAACACGAACACGTCCGGGACAGCGTCGCCGCCGGTGTGCCGCTGGCGGAGGCCATCTGGGGGATGCAGGCCGAGTATATCGACCGCCAGAGCGACACACTGGTCGAGGGCTCCTTTGTCGACTGGCTGTGACCGGGCGCCCCTCACCCCTCGCGGACCGCCCGCTCGACGTAGTCGACGGCCGCCACCGGTGAACCGACGTGTTCGACCCCCGGGTCGCCGGTGCCGTTGCCCTCGACACGGTGGGTGTCCAGGCCGGCGACCGGCCGACCGAAATCCAGCGCGTGCCCAATTTCCGAGAGTGTGCCCGGGCCGCCGTCGACCGCGACCACACCGTCCCCGTTCATCACCACCATCGGGTTGCGGGCGCTGCCGACCCGTGTGGCGATAGCCGTGTCGACGTACTCGTTGGCCCCCTCACGCCCGCCCGGGAGGATCCCAATAGCGTGGCCCTCGGCCTCCCGAACGCCCCGGCAGGCGGCCTCCATCGCCCCGCCACGGCCGCCACAGACCAACTCGTGACCCCGTTCCCCGAGCAGTCGACCAACCTCGCGAGCCCGCCTATACTCCGCCTCGGTGACCGTCGACCCGCCGATGACGCTGACGCGCATGGCCGGTCAGTCGTGGCCGCGGGGCAAAGTTCCACCGAGAGCGGGGCTCCTGCCGGGCGGGTCGCTCCGTCCACCTGACCGGCGGGTGAGCGGTGCCACGAACCCCGGCGGCTGTAACGGGATAGAACACTCCTTCGAGGGTAAAACAGTCCGGAGGGAAACGGCGATCCCCCACCGTCGGGGGAGGTGGGTAGCCGGCGACCGAGGCCCGGCTCAGACCTGGTCGAGCCAGTCGGCCGCCCGGGACTCGGTGGTCTCGGCGACCTCGGCGAGCTCGGCCGTGTCGGACTCACCGAGGTCACCGACGGTCTCGACCCCGGCCTCGCGGAGCCGCTCGGCGTAGGTCGGGCCGATCCCGTCGAGGGCTTCGACGTCTGTGGTCTCGACGTCGGCCTCGTCGTTGGCTTCCTCCGGGCTCTCGACCTCGATGTCGACGGCCTCGTCGTCCGCGGCCTCGCCATCGTCGTCTCCGGCCGCGCCCCCGACGTCGGTGTCGACCATGTCGGTGTCGAGGTCGGCGACGTCCTCGGGTGGCATCCGGTCGATGAACCACTGGGCGGCCCGCGGCCAGACGTCCTCGTGGGAGGCCGAGGAGACCGAGAGGCCGATGTGACCCGTGGGGTACTCGATTGCGGTGGTGTCCTCGCTGGGGATGACGTCCAGAAACGGCTTCGAGGACTCGGAGGGGATGAGGTGGTCGTACTCGCCCATCAACAGGAGAATTGGCATGTCGATCTCCGCGAGGTTGACCTCCTCGCCGTCGAGTTCCATCTCGTCGTTGTGAAACTCGTTGCCCTGGTAGATCTTCTCGAGGAACTCGACGTAGGCGTCCCCGGCAACGTCGATCCCCTCGCTCAGCCAGCGCTCCATCCGGGCGAAGTTTGCCGCGAAGTCGTCGTCGTCCATGTTCTCGTAGAAGCCGACGTACTTCGTGACGTAGTTGTCGACCGGGTCCATCACCGCGAAGCCGTCGTCGAGTAGCCCCGCGGGGACGTTCCCGAGCGCGTCGGTCACGTCGTTTGGGTCGTAGTAGTCGGCGCTCCCCCAGTCCTCCAGCACCCCGCCGGTCTCGTCGAAGCAGAGACCGGCGGCCATCAGCCCGAGATTTCGCACCTTCTCCGGGTACAGCGCGGCGTAGACGGCCGACATCGTCCCGCCCATGCAGTAACCCAGGATGTTGATGCTGTCCTGGCCCGACCGCTCGCGGACGACGTCGACGCAGTTGTCGATGTAGCGGTTGATGTAGTCCGAGAGGGTGAGATGCTGGTCGAGCCGGGAGGGCTCGTTCCAGTCGACCAGATAGATGTCGTGACCGCCCTCCAGCAGTCGCCGGACGACACTCCGGTCGGACTGGAGGTCGAGGATAAACGGCTTGTTGATCAGCGCGTAGGTGATGAGAATCGGGACGCCGTGCTGTTCCTCCGTTCGGGACT
>JAQCNN010000186.1 GCA_028275005.1 Salinirussus sp. | reverse complement strand
TCGGGTGGGGACCTCTCCGCGATGAGCGAGACGTTCGGCGCGGACTCTGTGGCCTACCGCGAGAACTTCTCGGGGCTGTCGGCGCTCGTCGGGTCGATGGTCGACGCGGGCGTGCTGACGGTGGCGGCCGTCGAGGGCTACTGCCTGGCCGGCGGGCTCGGGCTCGCGACCGCCTGTGAGTTCGTCGTCGCCGACGCCGAGGCCGTCTTCGGGACCCCCGAAGTGGACGTCGGTCTGTTCCCCGCGCAGGCGATGGCCCCGATCATGCGGGCGGCCGACGAGAAGGCCGGGCTCCGGCTCCTCTTTACCGGCGACTTTGTCGACGCCGCGGAGGCCGAGTCGATGGGGCTGGTGACCGACGTCGCCCCCGCTGGGGAGTTCGAGGGGACGCTGTCGGCGCTGGTCGACGAGCTGGCCGACAACAGCCCCGTCCTCATCGAGGTCGGGAAGGAGGCCTACTACACCCAGCGCGACCTCGACTTCGGGTCGGCGCTTGACTACCTCGGCGAGGTGATCACGGTCATCGCGATGAGCGACGCCACTGAGGAAGGGATCGACGCGTACCTGAACGACCGCGAGCCCGACTGGAAACAGCGGTAACACACACCACACATGAGCTTCGACACGCAGGACTCGGTGAAGGGCAACGACCCGGAGCGCGTGGTCATCTCGGCGGCGCTGACGGGCGCGCTGACCACGCGCGAGCAGTGCGAGGCGATCCCCTACACCCCAGAGGAGGTCGCCGAGGAGGCCGCCGCCGCCCGCGAGGCCGGCGCGGCCGTTGCACACATCCACGCCCGCACGGACGAGGGTGACCCGACCTTCTCGACGGAGACCTACCGCGAGATCCACGAGGCGGTGCGGGCGCGGACGGACATCCTGGTCAACTTCTCGACGGGCGCCGTGGACGAACCCGTCGAGACCCGCACCGACTACATCCGCGAGGTCTCGCCGGACATCGCCGCCCTGAACATGGGCTCGATGAACTACGCGAAGTACTCCGACCGCCGCGGGGAGTTCGTCTTCGACCAGGTCTTCGACAACTCCTTCTCGGAGATCCAGGCCTTTCTGTCGGCGATGAACGACGCGGGCGTCAAGCCGGAACTGGAGTGTTTCGACACCGGCCACATCGGCAACATCCGCCCGCTACTGAAACAGGGGGGGCTGACCCACCCTATCCAGTTCAGCCTCATCATGGGCGTGCTCGGGGGGATCCCCGCGACAGTCGAAAACCTGGCCCATCAGGTTCGGCAGCTGCCCGACGACGCGACCTGGCAGGTGATCGGGGTCGGCCGCGACCAGTGGCCGCTGGTGGGCGCGGCGCTGTCGATGGGCGGGAACGTCCGCGTCGGCCTGGAGGACAACTTCTATTTCCCCGAGGGGGAGATGGCCGAGAGCAACGCCGACCTGGTGGCACGGGCCGCACGGATGGCCCGCGACGTCGGCCGCAAGCCTGCCACACCCGCCGAGGCCCGCGAGACCATGGAGGTCCCCGAATGAGTGAGCGGGGTGACAACAGCGGGGCCGGCGGTGCCGGTGACACGACCCGGGTCGGGCTGAGCCACACCCCGCCCTCGACGGATATCTTCGCCGACGACCTGTTCGACGGCGAGCGCGTTCTCATCACTGGCGGCGGAACGGGCATCGGCGAGGAACTCGCGCTGGCTTTCGCCGACCACGGCGCGGACGTGGCAGTGGCCTCCCGGAACATGGACCACCTCGAACCCGTCGCCGAGGCCGTCGAGGAGAGGGGCGTCCAAGCCTGCGCGACGACGGTCGACGTTCGGGAGTACGACCAGGTGGAGGCGATGACCGAGACCGTCGTCGACGAACTCGGCGGGGTCGACGTCCTGGTCAACAACGCCGGCGCGAACTTCGTCACCCCGACGGAGGAGCTCTCGCCGAACGGCTGGCGGTCGGTCGTGGGGACGATCCTCGACGGCACCGCCTACTGTACCTTCGCGGTCGGCGAGCACATGCGCGAGTCGGGTGGCGGCTCGATCGTCGCGATGGGGGCGACAAACAGCGTCTGGGGGGCGCCCTACCACGCCCACTCCGGGGCCGGGAAGGCCGGCGTCCACAACCTCATGCAGACCGTCGCCAGCGAGTGGGCCGCCGCCGGGATTCGCGCCAACACCGTCGCCCCCGGCGTGGTCGAGACCGACGCGATCCGGGAGATCCTCACCGACGACCACCGCGAGCGGGTGGTCTCCGACCTTCCCGCCGGCCGGCTGGGCGACGCCCAGGATTGTGTGCCGATAACCCTCTTTCTGGCCAGCCCCGCCGCCGGCTACGTCACCGGCGGCTACTTCACCGTCGACGGCGGCCAACTGCTCGCGCCGACCCCGTTCTGAGCACCGGTCCCG
>JAQCNN010000169.1 GCA_028275005.1 Salinirussus sp. | reverse complement strand
GACCTGCTGGGTATGGAGCGCTCGGCGCTTCTCGGCGAGACTGTCTGGGAGGCCGTTCCCGGACTCGAGGGGAGCCCCTTTGGCCAGGCCTACCACGACGTGATGACCACCCGCGAGCCCCGTACCGTCGAGGAGTACTTCGAGGGGCTCGACGCGTGGTTCGAGTCCGACATCTACCCGGACGACGACGGCGGCCTGTCGGTCTACTTCCGGGACGTCACCGACCGGAAGGAGCGCGAGCGCACGCTCGCCCGGCTGGCCGAACTCCTGGCCGGTGACGGCTCCTTCGAGGGGACGCTCCGTGACCTGCTTGGGCTTGGCTGTGACCAGCTCGACGTCCCGTACGGCTTTCTCACCAGGACCGACGAGGAGGAGGGGACACAGACCATCGTCGAGGCACGCGGGGACCACGAACTGCTCCAGCCGGGCGAGGAGAGTGACCTCTCGGAGAGTTACTGCCGCAAGACGATCCGGACCGACGGCGCCCTCGCTGTCGAGGACGCGGTCGCCGAGGGCTGGGCCGACGACCCCGCCTACGAGACCTTCCAGCTCGGCTGTTATATCGGGGCGGAGGTCGACCTCGGTGACGACCGGCACGGGACACTCTGTTTCGCCGGCCCGGAGGAGATGACAGTCGAGTTCTCGCAGTTCGACCGGGCCTTCGTCGAACTCGTCGGCCAGTGGGCCGGGACAGCCTACAGCCGCGAGCGCAGCGAACGCCGGCTAAAACAACAGAACGAGCGACTGGAGCAGTTCGCGAGTGTCGTCAGCCACGACCTCCGGAACCCGTTGAACGTGGCGGGGCTCTCCCTCGAGATGGCTCGCAAAAACGGCGACGCCGACTCCTTCGACCGCGCCGAGCGGGCGGTCTCCCGGATGGACGACCTCATCGAGGACCTGCTCACGCTCGCACGGAGCGGGAACGACGTCGACGAGGTGGAGACGGTCAACCTGGAGACACTCGTCACGGAGTGCTGGGCGACTGTCGAGACCGAGGGGGCGTCGGTGACCGTCGCCGACAGGGTGGCGGTCAAGGCCGACCGGAGCCGCCTCCAACAGCTGCTGGCTAACCTCTTCCGGAACGCGGTCGAACACGGCGGTGCGGGGGTGACCGTCACCGTCGGGGCGCTCGAGGACGGCCTCTACGTCGCCGACGACGGCCCGGGGGTCCCCGCCGGGGAGCGCGATGAGGTGTTCGCCGCCGGGTACACCACCAGCGACACCGGGACCGGGTTCGGGCTCAGCATCGTC
The DNA here is from genome assembly GCA_028275005.1 of Salinirussus sp. Classification (GTDB taxonomy): domain Archaea; phylum Halobacteriota; class Halobacteria; order Halobacteriales; family Haloarculaceae; genus Salinirussus. Next base: position 14,181 of record JAQCNN010000169.1, on the reverse strand, counting down.
CGCGACATCGCCTCGGCACACGGCTGGACGGTGACGGTCGGCGAGAGTGACGCCGGCGGCGCCCGCTTTGAGTTCCACGGGGTCGAGTTCCTCTGGCGTTAGAGCGAAGTGGTCGAGGCGCCTACCCGCTGGTGTGAGAGAGTTCGAACGCAAGCAACTGCTGGAGCGCATCCAGCGCGAGGGGGCGACAGTGGGTGCGTCGATCCCCGACGAGGTCGAGGTCCAGGGGGAGACGGTCGCGCTCCAGGAGTTTGTCTTCGAGATCAAAAAGCGGGAGACGGTCCCGTCCGGGGAGCGCGAGCGTGTCGAGCGCGCAAAGAAGAACCTCCGGCGTGAACGTCTCCAGCGCAAACAGCGTGTCGAGGACGACGACATCTCCTACGAGGAGGGCGAGCGCTTGGTCGAGTCGGTCGTCGGGATCGACCGCGCGCTCAACGCACTCGAGCAACTCGGGCCGACCGACCTGGAGGCGGAGGCCGAGAAGAAGAAGGCCGCCGACCGCAAGCGGTGGATGAACTTCCTCCAGCAGGCGCTTGGCCGGGACGACAGCGCCGGCGGGGTCGGTGCGAGCCGGGACGGTCACAACGGCGGCCGCGGCGGAGGCGGGCGGTGAGATGAGTCGTAACGACGAGGTCGCCCGTCTGCTGGAGGAGTTTGCCGACCGGCTGGAGGCCACCGGGGTCGAGTACAAGCCCCGCTCGTACCGCGCGGCCGCCGAGAACGTCCGTGACCACCCCGTGGCTGTCGAGGACCTGGCCCGGGAGGGACAGGACGCGGTCGCCGAGGTGGAGGCGGTCGGCGACGCCATCTCCGCGAAGATTGTCGAGTATATCGAGACCGGCGCGGTCGGCGAACTCGAGGCGTTGCGCGAGGAGTTACCCGCCGATATCGGCGCACTCACCGGCGTCGAAGGGGTCGGCCCGAAGACCGTTGGCCGGCTGTACGAGGCCCTGGGGGTCGAGGACCTAGACGACCTCGAGGCGGCTGCCGAGGCCGGCGAGATCCGCGAGGTCTCCGGGTTCGGGGCGAAGACCGAGCAGAACATTCTGGACGGGATCCCCTTTGCCCGGCAGGCCCACAGCCGCCAGCTGCTCGGCGAGGGACGCCCGCAGGGCGAGCGTGTGCTGGCGGCGCTGGAGGCCCACGAGGCCGTGACCGACTGCGACCTGGCCGGGTCGATCCGGCGGTGGAAACCCACCGTCGGCGACGTCGACCTCCTCGCGGCCAGTGACGAACCCGCCGCGGCCGTCGACGCCTTCACCTCGCTCGATGTGGTCGACACCGTGGTCGAGGCCGGGGCGCAGAAAGCCAGCGCCCGCATCGAGGGGGTCCAGGTCGACCTGCGTGCGGTCGTCCCCGCCGAGTTCGGGGGCGCCCTCCAGTACTTCACGGGCAGCCGCGACCACAACGTCGCGCTGCGGAACCGCGCCATCGACCGGGACCTGAAGATAAACGAGTACGGCGTCTTCGACGTCGCCGACGCTGCGGAGGCCGACCACGCGGCGGACGGTCAACGGGTCGGCGAGCGGGTCGCCGGCGACACCGAGGCGGGGATATACGAGGCGGTCGACCTGCCGTGGATCCCCCCGGAACTCCGCGAGGGACGGGGCGAGATCGAGGCCGCCGCCGCCGGCGAGTTGCCCGACCTGGTGACCGTCGAGGCGATGTGTGGCGACCTGCACGTCCACACGGACTGGTCGGACGGTCGCGCAACCCTGCCCTCGATGGTCGCCGGCGCGGAGGCGGCCGGCCACGACTACCTGGCGGTCACTGACCACGCGACCGGCCCGGGGATGGTCGGCGGTGTCGGGCTGGACGACGACCGTCTCCGCGAGCAACTCCCCGCGGTCCGGGAGGCCGGCGACGACGCCGACATCGACGTGTTCGCCGGCGTCGAGGCAAACATCGGAGCCGACGGGAGTGTCTCGGTCGACGACGACCTGCTGGCGGACCTCGACCTGGTCGTCGCCTCCCCTCACGCCGCGCTAGAGGGTGACGGGACCGACCGGCTGGTGGCGGCCTGTGAACACGCCGCCGTCGACGTTATCGGGCACCCGACCGGCCGCCAACTCAACCAGCGGGCGGGGATGGACGTCGATATCGACCGGCTGGCCGCGGCCGCCGCCGAGACCGACACGGCACTGGAGGTCAACGCCAGCCCCCGCCGGCTGGACCTGGGTGGGGGGATGGTCCGGGCGGCCGTCGACGCCGGCGCGACTGTCGTGGTCAACACCGACGCCCACCACCCTGGCGCGTACGACGCTCTGCGTTACGGCGTCCACACGGCCCGCCGGGGCTGGGCCGAGCCCGACCAGGTGCTCAACACCCGGACCCCGGACGGGGTTCGGGAGTTTCTCTGACCGGTTCGATGCGACTGCTCACCGACGCCATGCTCGGGACGCTCACCACCCACCTGCGCTTTGCCGGTCACGACACCGCATACACGCTGGAGGAGGGGGTCGACGCCGACAGCGCGGTCCTCGAACTGGCCGACCGCGAGGGCCGTCGACTCGTGACGCGGGACCGTGACCTCGCGGCCCGCGCCCCGGAGAGCTACCTGCTGACCGAGCACGAGGTCGAGGCCCAGCTCGCGGAGCTCGTGACACAGGGGCTCGACCACCCGGTCCCCGCGGAGCCGACGCGGTGTGGCTCCTGTAACGGCCGGCTGGAGCGGGTGCCGGAGGGCGAACCCACACCGGACTACGCCCCCACGGCAGTGTCAGGTGACGGTTCGACCGGCCAGAAGGTCGGGCCGGACGACCCCGCGTCCGGCGGATTCCGGGTGTGGCGGTGTGTCGACTGCGGCCAGCACTTCTGGAAGGGGAGTCACTGGGAGACAATGCGCGAGCGGCTGGCCGAGCTGTGAGCGCCCGGGCCCGCCGTGTGGCCGCGTGGAGTGTCGACGCTCAGAAGGTGGAGAGGTCGCCCTCGATGACCCGCTCGGTGACCGACGTGACGTCGGCGAGCTCGCGGTCGATAGCCGTCTCGACGTCACCCCGAACGTCCCCGACGTCGACGCCTGCCTCGGTGACGAGTTCGGCGTCGGCGACGTGGGGCTGGTCGATCGGCTCGCCGATCTGGCTGAGTAGCCGGACCTGGAGTTGGCGGATCCCGTCGACCTCCTCGACGGCCGCCTGGGCGATCTCCGTGGAGAGGAGGTTGTAGATCTTGCCGATGTGGTTGACCGGGTTCTTGCCGCTGGTGGCCTCCATGCTCATGGGTCGGTTTGGGGTGATGAGGCCGTTTGCACGGTTGCCCCGGCCGACCGAGCCGTCGTCGCCCTGCTCGGCGCTCGTTCCGGTGGTGGTGAGGTAGACCGACCCCTCCTCGTAGTTGTCGGCGGTGTTGACGTGGACGGTCACGTCGCGGCCGGTGTACTCGCCGGCCAGGTCACGGACGTACTCGTTGACGCCGTCGACCGCCCGGCGGTAGGCCGGCATGTCCGGGACGTGCTTGTCGACCATCGCGACCGCGACGGTGACGTCGATGTGGTCGCCCTCGCGCTTGCCCATCACCTTCACGTCCTGGCCGACCTCGGGGTTGTCCGTGGCGTACTCGGTGACCAGGCGGCGCTCGGTGTTGTAGACGACCTGTTCGGTCTCGGTCAGCGGCGCGTGACCGACGCCGTAGCTGGTGTCGTTCGCCATCGGGACGGCCTCCTCCTCGCCAAAGACGGTCTGGAGGTCGCCGCTGCCCTCCCCCAGGTCCACGTCGACCACCACGTCCGAGCCGACGTCGAGGTGGGGTAGCGTCTCGTCGAGGTACTCGCGGGCCGTCTCCAGGGCGATGGCCTCGGTCGGGACCCGCTCGCCCTGGTACTCCTTTGTCGCGCGGCCGACGACGAGCAGGTAGACCGGTTCGAGTACCTCGCCGCCGCCGAATGCGGGGGCGGCGGTGCCCGCGACCAGCTGGGTCTCGTCGGTGTTGAAGTGGAGTACGGTGCCAAAGCGGTCGAGATAGGTGCGTGCAAGCGCCTGCGCGACGCTCTCGGCGACCCCGTCACAGACGGAGTCGGGGTGGCCCACCCCCTTTCGTTCGACGATCTCGATCCCCTGGTCAGCGACCGCCTGCCCCGCGGCGGGCTCGACGTGAATGTTCCGCTCGGTCATCGTCTTCTCCGTTTGAAACCACCCGGTCTATAGCTTACGGAGTCCGTACCGTCGAGTACGCCGTCCCGCGAGACTGACGGCTCAGGTGTCGGCCCCTCCCCCTGACTCAAGCAGCAAGCCGAGATATGAGGTCCGGATCCCCGCCGTCGGGTCGAGTTCCAGCCGCTCGAGCAGCGCCGTAGCCCCTTCGCGGGCGGTCTCGACCTCGGCCTCGCTCGAAACCTCAGTCTCGACCTCGACGAACGACCCGAGCCCCTCGACCGCGTCGAGCGTGACGGTGTAGTCATCGACCCGGTAGCGCTCGCGTGCCTTCTCGACCGTGGCGGCCGGGGTGAAGCCGAGCCCGTCGAGGGCTGCCCGCGTCGCGTCCGGGTCCCCGACAGAGGTCTCGGCCTCCTCGCGGGTCTTCGACTCGCGCTCGACGAGCGGACCCTTGTAGGTGAGTCGCGTCTCCGTCTCCCCGGGCCGGTCCGTCCCTCCGTCGCCCTCGACGCGGGTTTCCTCGCGGACCCGCAGTGCCTCGTCGGTCTCGGCAAAGTCGCGGTGTGGGGCGTCGTAGTAGGTGTCGACCTGACGAACCCGCCCGACACGGGTCGCCCCCAGCGTGTCGAGTCGGTCACGGACGGCACCGTGGTCGGCCTGGACCTTCAGTTCGACCTCGTACATGGAGGGTGAAGCCCCCGAGGGGGCTAAACACCGGCGGTCACAGACCGGGTGTCGAGGGGTGTCCGCGGCCCGAAGCGGTGTTCTTAAGAGTACAACGACTGACCCCCTAGTATGAGCGATAACCCCGAGTCCGAGGAGGCCGAAGTGGCCGAGGAACCGGACGAAACACCCGAGGACGCCGAGACGGCAGGAGAGAGTGACGAGGCCGAGCCGGAGGGGCTCCAACACGGTGACTTCATCAGGCTCGATTACACCGCCCGGACCGTCGAGGACGACCGGCTGGTCGACACCACCGACGGCGAGGTTGCCGAGGAGGAGGACGTCGAGGCGGACCAGGAGTTTGGCCCCCGGACGATCGTGCTCGGGGAGGGTCACATCTTCGACTCCGTCGAGGCCGATATCGTCGGCAGTGAGGTCGACGAGACCGGCGAGGTCGTCGTCCCCGCCGAGGAGGCCTTTGGCGAGTACGACGACGACGAGGTCCGGACGGTCAGCAAGGACAAGCTCCCCGAGGACGACCGGTACCCCGGCGCCCAGGTGACCGTCGACGGCCAGCAGGGGTTCATCGAGACGATTATCGGCGGCCGCGCACGCGTCGACTTCAACCACCCCCTGGCCGGCGAGGACGTCGAGTACGAGTACGAGGTCGTCGCGGAGGTCGAGGACCGCGAGACGAAGGCACAGGGGCTCATCGAGATGCTGCTGGACATGGAACTGGAGGTCTGGTTCCAGACCGACACCGTCGAGGAGGAACAGGTCGTCGAGTCCGACGACGAGGCCGAGGCTGCGGACGGGGACGAGGAGGACACCGGCCCCGAGTACGAGACCGTCGAGGCCGAGAAGGAGACGCTGTACATTGAGGCCACACCGCAGCTGACCATGAACCAGCAGTGGATGATGGGCAAACAGCAGATCGCCCAACAGCTCACCCAGCTGCTCGACATCGACCGGATCATCGTCCAGGAGGAACTCGGCGGTGGCATGGGGATGCCCGGTATGATGGGTGGTATGGGCGGGATGGGCGGCGGTGGCGGTGGTGACCTTGAGGCGGCGCTCGAGGAAGCCGACATCGACGCCGACGAACTCGCCGACGAACTGTAATCAGGCCGGCGCCGAGTCCCCCGGGTACCGGCCCGGGGCTCCGCCGACCGACGTTAGCTGTAACCAAACGCCAGCAACGGACCGTCAGACCAGGATGTGGGCGGCCAGGTCCTCACGGATGATTGTCTCACAGTACTCACACCTGACGCCGTCGTCGGTGACCGCGAACTTCGACCCGACGGGTTCGTCCTCGGTGGAGATGCAGTTGTGGTTCGGACACCGGAGGACGCCGGTGACGCTGTCCGGGCGGTGAACGACGTGTTTCTCGACGACGTCGTAGTCACGGATGATATTGATCGTGGCGTCGGGGGCGATGAGCGAGAGGACGTCGAGTTCACTCTGGGACAGCTCCCGGCCCTCGACCTTGACGACGTCCTTCCGACCGAGCCGGTCGGAAGGGACGTTCATCCCGACCGAGACGACCTCGCCGTCGGTTCCGTCGATACCCAGGATCGCGAGGACGTTCAGCGCCTGGCCGCCGGTGATGTGGTCGATGACGGTGCCGCTCTCGATCTTGCTGACGCGAAGCTGTTTGTTGTCCGTCACTGTCAGTCACCCCCGAGCATCAGGTCAAGCAGGGCCATCCGCACCGGCACACCGTTGTGGGCCTGCTGGAAGTAGCGGGCGTGGTCGGTCTCGTCGACCCCGTGGCCGATCTCGTCGACCCGGGGTAACGGGTGCATGACCCGCAGGTCCTCGCTGGCGTCGGCGAGGGTGTCGGTGTCGATCTGGTACTCCCCGGCGACCTGTCGGTACTCGGACTCGTCGGGGAACCGCTCACGCTGGATCCGGGTGACGTAGAGCACGTCCAGGCTCGGCAGGGTCGCCCCGAGGTCGGTGTGTTCCTTTACCTCCGAGCCGGCCTCGTGAAGGTCGTACCGGACGTTGCGTGGGAGCTTCAGGCTCTCCGGGCTGATGAAGTGTTGGCGGGTGTCGAAGTTCGTCAGGGCGTAGGCGAGTGAGTGGACCGTCCGACCGTACTTCAGGTCGCCCATGATCCCGATGGTGAGGTCGTCCAACCCCGCCGACTCCCTGATCGTGTAGAGGTCGAGCAGGGTCTGGCTGGGGTGTTGGCCCGCCCCATCCCCGGCGTTGATCAGGGGGACGTCGACGAACTCGCTCGCCATCCGTGCCGACCCCTCACTCGGGTGACGCATCACGAGCGCGTCGGCGTACCCTTCGACGACCCGGACGGTGTCGGCGAGGCTCTCGCCTTTCTTCACACTCGAGGAGTCGACCGGCCCCATGTCGACGATATCCCCACCCATCCGCTTGACCGCGGCGGCGAAACTCATCTTCGTGCGCGTGCTGGGTTCGAAAAACAGCAGCCCGAGCAGTGACCCCTCGTGGCGCCCGGCCGCGGCCGCCGGGTCGGCCGCAACCTCGCCCGCGCGGTCGAGGACCGCCTCGATGTCCGCCCGGGAGAGCCCCTTCGCGCTGATGAGGTGGTTCTGGTCCATCGCACTGTACCCCGGTTCGGACGCTCTTGAATCCCCCGGAGTTTTACCCGATGGGGCGACCACCGACCCCATGCTCGCAATCGCCGGCGGCAAAGGTGGCTGTGGGAAGACGACGACCGCCGTCGGTCTCGCACGGGCGCTCGCACGCCGGGAGCGCTCCCCACTGGTGGTGGGTGCCGACCCGGACGTCCCGGACCTCCGACGGCTTCTGGGCCTCCGGTCGGAGCCGTCGACGGACGCACTCCCGGGTGGGGCCCTTGACCGCGTCGTCCACCGGCCCGCCGAACTGCCGGGGGTCGCCGCCGTGCCGGCCGGCCGTGCCGACCGGCTGGGGGCTACCCTCTGTCACGCCCGGGCGTGGCCCGGTCCGGTGCTTGTCGACTGTCCACCCGGCTGTGACGGGCGCGCGGCCGTCCCGCTGCGGGTCTGTGACCGTGCGGTGGTCGTGACGACCGACCGGCCACAGAGTGTCGAGGACACGCGAAAGACAGCCGACCTGCTCCGGAGGATAACGGCGAGTGCCTCGGGGACGGTCGTCCGGCACACCGAGCACAGCCGGGCCGCCAAGCCGGCCCTCGGGGGGCTCCCGCCAGTGCTGACCAGGGTCCCTGAGGTGTCCTCCCCGCTTGCGGACCCGGGGGCGCGGGCGGCGTACGCGCGCCTCGCCGGCGGGCTGTACACACGGAACTACGTGAGTGCCGACACCCCTGGCTCGGGTGGACCCGACGGCACCTCTGAGAGTCGGAATGTTTAATTCGCCTTGTCACGTACTATCAGTACAATGGACAACCGGCTACGGACGGGTATCGACGTGCTCGACCGGAAGCTGGGCGGGGGGCTACCGGCAGGGAGTGTGGTCGCGCTGGTGGCCGAGCCAGCCAGCCAGGCGGAGCTTCTTCTCTACGAACTCACCGCCACCCGGGGGACGCTGTGGCTCTCGCTGAACCGGACGGCCTCGGCCGTCACCGAGAGCCTCGAGCACACGTCCGCCGAAACCGGTGACCCGACGGTCCGGTACGTCTCCGGGGAGGCGCCCCTGGAGAACGCCGGCAAACTCGTCAGCGCGCTCCCACAGAGTTCGAATCTCATCGTCGACCCGCTCGACGTGCTGGAGCGTCAGGAACCAGACACCCGGTTTCGCTCGTTCATCAACGACCTCCAGAACCACTGTTCCAACACCGGGAGCCTGGCAGTACTCCACTGCCTCAAGGGCCGCGACGTTCCGCCGGCCCGGGACACGACAGAGCACTTCGCGGATGTCGTCTTCGACCTGCGGACCGACACCACGAGGGACGAGGTGGAAAACAGGTTGGCGATCCCGAAGTTCCGCGGGGGTCGGGCGCCGACCGACGTTATCAAACTCGACCTCGTCGAGGAGGTGGCGATCGACACCAGCCGGGATATCGCCTGAGAGGCCCGCCCGCCTCTGTGTCGACCCCCGAAGGCGACCGCACCGGGGCCGGCGAACCGACCCGAAGTTCTATAACCGGGTCCTGTGTGTGTTACTACGATGTCACGTAAACTGGCAGTCTTCGCAGTCGCCATCGTGGCGCTCGCCCTCGTCTACAAGCTGGTCATTCAGGACTGACCGGCCGGAGAGGGGGAGTCGGACGCACCGTACTCGAATCGCTTACCTTTCTGGGGCCCCCGTCACCGGGTATGTACGGCGTTATCACCCGCAACGAGCAGGAGGTCTCCTGGCCCGAGTTCGACCGTGGGTTCTACGAGATGAAAGACGTCACCGGCCGGGCGACCGAACCGGTCGACGGCGCGGTCAACATGATCTCCGCGTTCGGGGACAACGCCGCGGCGGAGGGCGACCCCAGCATCGTCGCCAGGGACGCCGACGGTACGCCCGCAACCCGCGAGCAGCCATACTTCGACTGGGACTACATCTGCCCGACGTACGAGCCCTACCGCGAGGGGGTCCTCGAGATGGTCGAGACCGCCGCCGAGGCCCACGAGGACGTCCGGCTGGACGACGTGGGGTTTCCCCGCGAGGGATACTGCCGGTGTGACCGCTGTGAGGCGGCGTTCGCGGACAGCCCCCACGACGACCGTGGCGCCTGGCGCGAGGCTGTCATCGAGGACTTTGTCGCGGAGGCGCGGGAACTGGTGCCCGGGGACCTCTATCTCACCCTCTACCCGAACCCCTACCCCGGTCACCTGGAGTCACGCAGTGGCCTCGACCCGAACGCGCTCGCGACCTACGTCGACGAGTTCGTCGTCCCGCTGTACGACACGGCCTACGGGACGACCTACTGGCTCGAGACGATCGCGACGGGCTTTGTCGACCGGCTGGAGACGCCGTTCAGTATCGAACTGTACGCGGTCAACGTCGACGTCGACGACCTGATCCACGCGACAGAGGTCGCCGAGGAGTACGGTGAGGCGGTGCTCTACGGCTACGACGCGAGCAACGCGCGGGCGACGCTGCGGCGAATGCGGGCCGACGAGCGCGAAGGCGAGTCACACCCCTGAGCGGAGCCTGCCGGCCGCCGGCTGCCTCCCACAGATTCGCCGTCCGGGCGGCCGATAGATGGGGCCTCGGGCTGGTCTCGCCCGACCTGTAACCCTGTCCGGGGGCGAATCACTCCCTTTTTGATTGCCGGTCGTCTACCGCAGGGTATGACATTCGAGGAGGACGACGAGGTTATTCTGCACGACGAGCACAGCGACCACGACAGCGAGCCCGGGACCGTCACCGATGTCATCGAGAACATGTTTGGCGACCAGACCTACAACGTCAGCTTCGAGGACGGCACCGAGCAGGGTGTCCCGGAGGACGCCCTCGAGGCCGCCGACGGCCCCGACGAGGGCGAGGAGTAGGCGATGGCACCCGTCCCGTTTCACTACGTCGACCTCCGGGCCTTCTGTTACGTGACGGAGGACGAGAAACGGGTCGCGTCGGCGCTGGAGACCTTCCTCCCCGAGGGGACGGAACTGGACCGCGCGGAGTCGGCGGGTCACCACGGCGACCGTATCCTCGTTCTCTCGGCCCGCGTCGAGACCGCCGATGCGATGCGGACGGTGCTTGCGGGGCTCGACGCACTGCCCGACGCGGACCGGCACCGACTCGACGACGAGCTCGGGGAGCGGGTCAACGAAAACTGTGCGTTCTTTCTCACGTTCGACAAGCAAGCGGCGTTCAACGGCGAGGTTCGCTTCGGGGACGGGATCACCTTCCGGGCGAAGGTCGAGGCCTACCCCGCAAACCGCGAGGCGGCCATCGAGAACACCCGGGAGTATCTGGAGGCGGCCTGATGTACGAGGCGGTCCACGCCCACCCGGACGGTGAGGCAACCGTCGCCCGGCTGGCGCTGACCGCGAGCGAGTACGGCTACGAGGGGGTCGTCGTCAGGAACCACGGCGACAGTCCAGCCGCCTACGACCCCGACGCGGTCGCCGAGACCTACGGCGTGGACGTGGTGCCCGGCGTCGAGGTCCGTGCCGAGGACCCCTCGCGGGCCAGTGGCTTCGTCGGCAACCACCGCGACCGGCACACACTCGTCGTGGTCCACGGCGGCGACCCGGCGATCAACCGCTTTGCGGTCGAACAGCCCGCGGTCGACGTGCTCGCCCACCCGACCCGCGAGGGGGAGTTCGACCACGTCCTCGCCCGTGCGGCCGCCGACAACGGCGTCCGCGTGGAACTGTCCCTGCGGCCGCTGGTGACCGAATCCGGTGGCACTCGCGTGCGAGCCCTCGAGCGGCTCCGCCGGCTGGCGGCCATCCTCGACCAGTACGACACACCCTTTGTCGTGAGTGTCGACCCACACAGCCACCTCGACCTGCGGGCGCCACGGGACCTGGCTGCCCTTGCTGAGACCGTCGGGCTCGACGGGGAGACCGTCCGGGACGGGCTGGCCGAGTGGGGTCGGCTGGCCGAGCGCAACCGCGAGCGGGGCTCCGACCGGTTTCTCGAACCCGGTGTCTACCGCGAGGAGTGAGCCACCGCCGGCGGACCGCCCACTCGGCGCGGCGGGGGAAGGGGAACTATTTAGCCGACCGGAGAACAAGGCGGGAGAGAGATGGCCTCGGAGCGCGGCGACGCAGCCAACTTCACACAACTGGGCACGCTCGGCATCGAGGAGGAGTTCTACGTCGTCGGGGACGACGGCCGGCCAACCGCCGGGACGGACACACTCGTCCACGGGCCCGACCCCCCCGAGATCCTCCAGGGACGGCTCGACCACGAGCTGTTCAAGTGTGTTATCGAGACCCAAACCCCGACTATCGACGACCTGAGCGGGGCCCGCGAGCAACTGCTCGCCGTCCGGGGGGCACTGGTCGACCACGCCCGCGAGCACGGCTACGACGTCGCGGCCGCAGGACTCCACCCGCTGGCACGGTGGCGCGAGCTGGAACACGCCGAGAAGCCCCGGTACAAGTCCCAGCTCGACCGGATCCAGTATCCACAGCATCGCAACACGACGGCGGGGCTCCACGTCCACGTCGGGGTCGACGACGCGGACAAGGCCGTCTGGGTGGCAAACCAGGCCCGCTGGCACCTCCCGGTGATGCTCGCGCTGTCGGCGAACTCGCCGTACTGGTGTGGGGCCGACACGGGGCTGCAGTCGGCCCGGGCGACGGTCTTCGAGAACCTCCCCAACACGGGGATGCCAACGGCGTTTGACTCCTACGAGGACTTCGACCGGCTGGAGCGGACGATGCTCGAGACCGACTCCGTCAGGGACCGCGGCGAACTGTGGTACGACGTGCGACCCCACTCCGGGCTCGGCACGGTCGAGGTGCGCGCCCCCGACGGCCAGGCTGACCCCGACCGCGTGATGGCGCTGGTCGAGTACACCCACGCCATGGTCGTCGACCTGTGTGAGCGCTACGAGGACGGGGAGTCCGGCCGGACCTACCGCCGGGAGTTACTCGACGAGAACAAGTGGCGGGCCATCCGCCACGGCCGGGAGACCCCGCTACTGGACAAGGATATGACGACGACCGCCGAGGTCGACGACCTCGTCGCCCGCGAGGCCGACCGGCTGGACGTGCCTGCACTGCTCGAGTACGTCGAGGCCGAAAGCGGCGCCGAGCGCCAGCGACGGCTGCGCGAGGAGGAGGGCGACGACGCCCTGTGTGGGGCACTCCGGCTGGACCCGGCCGACGGGTAGGGCGGTCGAAAGTCGGGCACGGCAACGGGGGTAGCAGCCAAGGTTTTTTACAGGCAGCCGCGTTCTCCCGGGTACGACCCATGTCTCAGGATGACACAGCCGACGGGGAGCAGCCCGAGGGGGTCGATGCGAGCGGGACCGACGTCCGTGACCGCATCGAGCGTGGCGCCGACCGCGCGGCCGGGCAGTTCGACGAGGGGGTCGTCGAACTGCTCTCGTGGGTGCTCGACACGGAGACACGGGCCCGTCTCTACATCACGCTCCGCCAGCAGCCGGACAGTACCAGCGAGGAGGTAGCCGACGAGGCCGGCCTCTATCCCAGTACGGTCCGGGAGGCACTCGCCGCCCTCCACGAGGACGGGTTAGTCGACCGCCGCAAGCGCGAGAGCGACGGGGCGGGCAACAACCCCTACGAGTACGCCGCACTCGCACCGAGTGACCTCGTCAGCGAGGTGGTCGAGGACGTTCAAGACCGGCTCAACGCGGTCGTGAATCTCGACCAGTATCTCGGCAACGACCACGAGCAGGCGGACACGCCGGTGACGATCACTGTCGACCGTGGCGACGACTGACCCGCGCCCCGTCAGACCCGCCCCCACGGTACGAGTCGACACAACTAACACGTAAGGTGTCGTGACTGAGGGTATGAAGGTCGCGCTGGGCGGGACATTCGACCCGATACACGACGGCCACCGAAAGCTGTTCGAGCACGCATTCGAACTCGGTGACGTAACGGTAGGGCTGACCAGCGACGAACTCGCGGGTCGGACCCGCGACGAGCCCCGCCCTGTCCGCCCCTTCGAGGCCCGCCTGACAGACCTCGAGGCGGAACTGGCGAACTTCGCCGACGAGTCCGGCCGCGAGTTCGACGTCCGGCGGCTCACTGAGCCAACCGGGATCGCAACCGAACCGAGGTTCGACGTGCTGATCGTCTCCCCCGAGACGGAGGCCGGTGGCCGCCAGATCAACGAACTCCGGGAGGAGAACGGCGACGACCCGCTGGAGATCGAGGTCGTCGACCACGTCCGCGCCGAGGACGGTGACATCATCTCCTCGACACGGGTCGTCCGCGGCGAGATCGACGAACACGGCAACGTCACCCCCGGGCGCGACGGCCGGCCGATGGAGGCCGGCCACGACGACTGACAACAGGCCGATTCGGTGCCCCGGCGCCGTCGAGCCGCTACCAGTCCGGCGCGTCGAGCCCGGCGGCGTCCAGCATCCCCTTCCAGTGACGCTGAACCGACAGCCGGGAGACGCCTACCGCCTCCGCGACCGCGGACTGTGAGCGCTGGTCACCGGCGGCGAGTGTACCGACGTAGAGTGCCGCCGCCAGTCGCGCCCGCTTGGAACGCTCGCTCTCGGGGACCGACGAGAGGAACACGTCGGCGGCACGGGAGCGGGCCTGGGAGCCGAGTTCCAGCCGGTCGGCGGCCGCGTCGAGGTCGGCCAGCCACTCGGCGTGAGCCCGCTCGTCGCTCGCTCTGTACATCTCGATAACACATACGCCGGGCAGACGTAATAAGCCCGCCGCCGGGGGCGTCGGCCAAGCGTAGCGGTTTTTTCGGTGGGGCGTAGAGTGACGAGTGCGCGCGGGTAGCCGAGCCAGGCCAAAGGCGTAGCGCTTAGGACGCTATCCCGTAGGGGTCCGCCGGTTCGAATCCGGTCCCGCGCATACCGGCTCGAATGCACGTGAGAGACGTGTCTGCGCAACGAGGA
>JAQCNN010000163.1 GCA_028275005.1 Salinirussus sp. | reverse complement strand
TCGTGTTCGACGAGCACCGAGTGAGCAACGGAGCGGTCGACCCCGTAGTAGGCCCGCGGGTCGAAGGTCACCGCGACGTCCCGTCGCGTGAGGTAGAAGGCAACCGCCTGCCCCTCGATAGGGTGGTCCTCGGCGTACGGCTCGTCGATAGCGTCGAGATACTCCCGGACCTCCCTGCGTCGCCGTGACTCGCCGGACCGGCGACTCCCCCTGTGTCCGGAGTCAGGGTCGCGCTCGCGGCCGGGGAACAGCCGGTTGGCCGCGAGGAAGGCCACAGCCACCAGGACACTGCCGGCCACACCGAGGAGGACCCCGCCGACCAGCCACGACGGCAGTCCCACGAGCACCGTCGCTGACACGCTACGCCGTTGTGTGTCACCGATAAAGAGTCCCGCGCTTTTTTTCATCGGCGCGAGGCGCCCTCGGAGACAGGGCTCCGGCCCGTTTCACGTCGTGGTCATCACGCTGAAGCCGATGGCGGCCGCGAGCGGCCCGACGGCGACGACGAGTGCAACGAGGGCGGCGACCTGCCGGCCGGAGACGAGGGTCACGGTCCCGAGCGTCCACAGCGCCCCGGCGACGAACGCGGACACGAGCACGGCACCGAGTGCGCCGAGCAGTAACTGGAGCCCGGTCGATTCGACGACACCGGTCGGGACACCACCGATCCGGGGTGTCCACGACGTCCCCGGCAGCTTCGACCATGACATGTCTCATGGTATGCGGACCAGCTACATAAAAGGCCGCGGCTGCGGCCGGGGTCGGCGGACAGCGCCGAGCCGGCGGGCAGTCGGGGCGGTTTAGCTGTAGGCGGGGATACCGGTCAGGTCCTCGCCGAGAATGAGCGTGTGGATGTCGTGGGTTCCCTCGTAGGTGTAGACGGTCTCGATGTTGGCCATGTGCCGCATCGGCGAGTAGTCGGCGGTGATACCGTTCCCGCCGAGGATCTCGCGGGCGACCCGGGACTGGTCGCGGGCCGTCCGGACGTTGTTGCGCTTTGCCATCGAGACGTGCTGGGGGCGCATGTCCCCGCGCTCTTTCAGGTCGGCCAGCCGGTGAGCCAGCAGCTGCGCCAGGGTGATCTGGGTGGCCATCTCCGCGAACTTCTCCTGTTGCATCTGGAAGCCGGCAATGGGTGTCTCGAACTGCTCGCGGTCGGTCCCGTAGTCGAGCGCCGCCCGGTAGCAGTCCTGGGCCGCGCCGACAGCCCCCCAGGCGATCCCGTAGCGGGCCTGTGTGAGACAGGACAGCGGCCCCTTCATCCCTTCGACACCGGGCAGGACGTTCGCCTCGGGAACGTGGACGTTCTGGAGGCTGACCTCGCCGGTTATCGAGGCACGCAGGGAGAGTTTCTCGTCGATCTCGTTGGTGGTGACGCCGTCGCGGTCGGTCTCGACCAGAAAGCCCCGAACCGGGGTGTCCGGGTCCGAGGTGTCCCGGGCCCAGACCACCGCCACGTCTGCGATGGGGGAGTTCGTGATCCACATCTTCGAGCCGTTGAGGACGTACCCGTCACTGTCCGCCTCGGCGGTGGTCTCCATCGCACCCGCGTCGGAGCCGTGTTCGGGCTCGGTCAGCCCGAAACAGCCCACCTTCTCACCGGCGGCGAGGTCCGGCAGAAAGCGGTCTTTCTGCTGTGTGCTCCCGTAGCGGTGGATCGGGTACATCACCAGCGCCCCCTGGACGGAGGCCATCGAGCGCAGCCCGGAGTCACACGCCTCGAGTTCCCGCATCAGCAGCCCGTAGGCTTTTGCACTGACGTTAGGGAGGTCGTACCCGTCCAGGTTGGGCGCGTAAAACCCCATGTCGCCCATCTTCGGGATGAGTTCCGTCGGAAACGTCCCCTCGATCCAGTGCTCGCCGATGTCGCCGCGGACCTCCTCCTCGACGAACTCCCGGGCGGTGTCCCGGATCAGCTTCTCCTCCTCGGAGAGGTCCGCCTCGATGCCGTAGTAGTCCAGCATACTCCCACATCTAACCGGGCTCACAAAGACCCCACGGTGGCAGGTGGACCACCCGCCACACACAGCGCACACGTCCCCGGCGTAACAGCGGCCACGTGGGACATCGACGGTCACCGGCGTCGGAGTTCGACCTCTCGTGGCGTCACGTCGGCCACCTGCCCGGCGACCGGGGCCCGGTGAGCGAGACAGAAGCCGTCGCCCCGTGGCTCCGCCTCGGCGATTAGGTCACCTCTGGCTACCGTGTCACCGAGTTCGACGGCCGGCGTCGACGCGGCGACCACGTCGCTGTACTCGTCGTTGGTGATGGTCGGGACGTGGACCCGGTCGGGGGTGACGGGGCTCGGCTCGGTGTCCGGGTCGGCGAGCGACCAGTCAAAGGGTTCGAGCACGTCGACCCGTCCGTTCGCGTAGGTGTTCGCGGCGACTGTCTCCTCGTCCAACACCAGCAGACAGTTGGTGCGCTTGCGGACGCCGTACCGGTCCGGGGGTCGCTGGATCTTGAAACACCAGCCCGGTCCCCCCTCGGCAAGGACCCTGTCCTCGGCCAGCCCCCCCGGGTCGACACCGACCGCATCGAGGAGCGTGGCTGCCGGCGTCCCGACCGGCACGTCGAACAGCCGGTGGGGGAGACGGTCCCCGTTCGCCTGAAACCCGTCGATGTGGACGAACTTCCGGAGAACCGGGTCGTCGTCGGCGAGCGCACGGGCGATGTTGTAGAGTGTCTCGGTGTTCTGGACGATCCAGCCGTAGTCGACCGGGAGGTCCTTGCCGATGACCGTCCCGGCCGTGACGCGGAGGAGGACCGTCTCCATCCCGTACTCGTAGGTGTCGTCGGTGTAGGCAAAGACCACGCCCGACTCGGACTCGGGGTCGATAGGGAGCTGGTCGGGTGTGTAGGCGGTGCCGTCTGTCGCGCGTTCGAGCGGGCGGAGCCACGGGTCACGGTCGGCGTGCTTGGCACCGACGACGACTGTTTCGAGGGCCTCCTCGAGCAACGCGTCGAACAGCGTCGCCAACTCGTCGGCGTGCGCCCGACCGAGCCACCTGTCGACGTAGCAGTTTGGCTCGCTCTCCTGGTGGTTGACCAGGAGGTGGCGCACGTCGTCGAGCGCCTGCCACTTCACGTACGCCGGAAATCCGCCGCCGCCGGCACCGGAGACCCCGGCCGCCTGTAACACCGCCGGGAGGTCCCCGGTGTCGGACCTCTTGAGTCGCTCCCGCATGGTAGACATTACCTGCCGATTGAGCGAACCGGGTAAAAAATCATCCGGTTATTCCGAGCGTCCGCAGAGCCGGGAGGCCGGGCCACAGCGTCTACTCGGCGGTGGTCAGGCGAGCGGAGAGAACGGGTTCGCAGGCGGCTCATACTGCCGACTGTACGTCTGTAACGAATTTCGCGACCCCGGGGTCGCGGATATCTTAAAAACAGTTACAGCCAGCAGTATCAGGAGGCCGTCAGCGCTTCCGCGAGCAGCTCCGTCGTGCCGACAATCTCGATATCGTCCTCGTAGCCGCCGGTCTTGCGGCCGTCCTCGTACATCGTCATGCACATCGGACAGGCGACGACGAACTTCTCGACGGCGTCGCCGGCGTCGGTGTCCTCCAGGGCCTCCCGGAGGCGTTCCTCGCTGGGTTTCTCCTCCTCCTCGTGGTCGAGCCAGAGGCCGCCGCCACCGCCCCCACAGCAGTAGGAGTTGTCCCGGTT
>JAQCNN010000161.1 GCA_028275005.1 Salinirussus sp. | reverse complement strand
CACCAGCGGCGAGTCGTTCCGGGCCACGAAGACCGTCTCCTCGCCGGCGACGACGGCCGCAATCGCGTAGCTCCCCTCCAAGCGACTGACCGCCTCCCGGACCGCGGTCTCGGGGTCGAGCCCGTCGCGCAGGCCGGCCTCGACGAGATGTGGGATGACCTCGGTGTCGGTGTCCGAGCGAAAGTCGTGGCCGCCGGTCGAGAGTTCGTCCCGGAGGGCCTGGTAGTTCTCGATGATCCCGTTGTGGACGGCGGCCACGCGACCCGTGCAGTCGACGTGTGGGTGGGCGTTGGCGTCGGTCGGCGGGCCGTGGGTGCTCCAGCGGGTGTGACCGACCCCGACCGGGCCCGAGGTCTCGCGGCCCGCGAGCGCGCTCCGGAGTTCGTCCACCTTCCCGGCGCACTTGACGACGTCGAGGCTCCCCTCGTCGCCGCCGGCACCGGCCTCGGAGAGCGCAACACCGGCGGAGTCGTAGCCGCGGTACTCCAGCTTGCTCAGGCCGTGTACCAGCGTGTCGAGCGTGTCCGCCCGGCCGACACAGCCGATGATCCCGCACATCAGCGGACCACCTCCGCGCCCCCGGGAACGGTTCCCTCGACGTGCGCACCGGTGGCGATGGTCGCCTCCGGGCCGACGAGCGTCCCCGGCGCGAAGCTCACGCCGCCGCGGGCCCGCACCCGGTCGGCCAGCACCGCACCGAGTCGCTGGTCCTCGTAGACCTCCCGGCCGACACGGACGTCACCCGGACCCCCGGTGACGGCCGTGACGGCACCCAGTCGGACGCTCTGGCCGGCGACGGCGTCGAGCAGTGTCGACCCGGCCCCGACCCGTGTGTCGGCGTCCAGCACCGCCCGCTCGACGGTGGCGTTCGCGCCGACGGTGACGTTCCGGCCCAGCGCGGCGTCCGGGCCGACGACCGCCCCCGGCGCGAGCTCGCAGTCGGCCCCGACCGCGACCGGCGGCCGTAGCGTCGCCGCCTCGGCCACCCGTGCGCTCGGGTCGACCCAGACGCCGTCGGCACGCTCCTGTACGCTCCCCGCGCGTTCGAGCCCGCCGTCGGCCCGGTCGGGGCCGGCGACCCGGCCGCGTGCGAGCACCTCACTCGCCACCTCGAGCAGGTCCCAGGGGTAGGTGGCGTCGACCCACAGCCCCTCGGTCCGGACCCCGCGCACCCGCTCGGCGTCGACCAGCCGGGCGATAGTGTCGGTCAGTGCGAGCTCCCCGTCGGTCCGCGGGGTCGCCTCGATCGCCTCGAACACCGAGGCGTCGAAGGCGTAGATCCCGGCGTTGATCAGCCGAAACTCGTCGCTGTCGGGCTTCTCGACGATCTCCTCGATGTCCCGGCCCCGCAGCCGGACCGCGCCGTACTGGCTGGCGTCGGCGCGCTCGATAACCGCAAGCGCCGCGCGGGCGTCGTCCTCGGTGAAGGCGTCCCGGACCGCGGCGACGGACTCGGCGGCGATCAGCCGGTCCCCGTTGACCACCAGCAGCGACCCGTCGACGGCCGCCTGTGCCTGTCGGAGGGCGTGACCGCTGCCGAGCTGTTTCTCCTGGACGACGTACTCGACCGGGACGCCGCGATATGAGGGGCCAAAGTGCTCCTGGACGCGCTCGCGGCGGTAGCCGACGACGAGGGCGAGCCGGTCGACCCCGGCCTCGACCAAGGCGTCACAGACGTGTTCGAGGATGGGGCGGTTCGCAGCCGGTAACATCGGCTTGGGACGGTTCCGCGTCAGCGGGCGGAGCCGCGTTCCCTCGCCGGCCGCAAGCACGACCGCCGTCCGTACGCTCATACCCGGAGGTGTCGGGCAGCCAATATTAAGCTTCTGGGACTCGCAGTATTGCGGGGTATCTCTCCCGGCAGAGACTCCTGTCCTCACGCGGTTTCGCCGGGGCGGCGGCTACCCGACACCGCCGGTATAAGTTACCAACGCCCGGTCTCGGGTCCCTCTTCGACGGTCGTTCGAAAAGGCGAAGGCACGGGTGAGGGGGGATGGCCGCCGGAATGGCGGCATCAGTAGCTATACCCGAGACCGGTATAAGCCACAGTGACCGTTCACGGCCGTAGCAGGGTCTTATGCGGCCGTACCGTCAGATTATCCGACTCCCTCGGCGGGCTGGCCTCCCCCGCCCTCTTGACCCGTCCGACCGCCGTCTGTCGCGTGGCGCCCTCACACTCGATAGCCCGACTCGCCCCCTGGCTGGCACCGCCTACCCTCCGGGTCGGCCCCGGGACACTGTCCCGCTGGCACGGGGTCCAGACGGCCCTGACCCGGCCGGAGACCCGCGCACGGTCCGGTCGCCGTTCGGGGCGAGTAAGGCGCTCATATAAGATCCCGGGAGACGGTGACGCGCTCCCACAGCGCACCCTGACGGTGCGTGTCACGATCCACCGAAGGGGGCTGACTCCGTTTTGGCTACGTCGCCCCCCGGGCTCAGACCACTAGCAGACCGCCCCCGACAACCGCGAGCGCGCCGAACCCGACACAGACCCGCCAGAAGGCGACCCGTTCGACCAGTCGCGTCAGCGCGTCGACGGTGAGGTAGCCGACGACCGCGCTGACCGCCAGCGCAAGCGCCGCGTTCGCGGGCGCAACCGCAAAGCCGGTGTCGGCGACGGCGATGACGCCGGCCCCCGCCGCGGCGGGGATCGAGAGCACGAACGACAGCTCCAGCGAGGCGGGGCCGTCGTGGCCACGGAGCAACAGCGCGCTCACGGTCGTCCCCGACCGGGAGACACCCGGCAGCACCGCAACCCCCTGTAGCGCCCCGACGAGCACGGCATCCACCGGTCCCGGCCGCTCGCGGAACTCCTGTGAGCGGGACTCGGCGGTGTACATCAGGAGCCCGGTACCGAGCAGTAGGACGCCAATAAGCGCGACAAAGGCACCCCCGGCAACGGCGTTTGTCACCTCCCGCAGGGCCACGTAGCCCGCGACACCGGTCACCCCGGAGGACAGCGTCGCCAGCACGTAGAATGAGAGGTCCGCGCGC
>JAQCNN010000154.1 GCA_028275005.1 Salinirussus sp. | reverse complement strand
TCGAGTCCAAGTGGCAGCGCGTCTGGGACGACGAGGAGGTGTTCCACATCGAGGACGACGCCGAGGACCCCGCGTACGTCCTGGCGATGTTCCCCTACCCCTCCGGGGAGATGCACATGGGTCACGTCCGCAACTACACGATCACCGACGCCTACGCCCGCTACAAGCGGATGCAGGGGGAGTCGGTGCTCCACCCGATGGGGTGGGACTCGTTTGGCCTGCCGGCCGAAAACGCCGCCAACGAGCGCGACGTCGACCCTCGCGGGTGGACGATGGACTGCATTCAGAATATCAAAGACCAGATGGAGCTGATGGGGCTCGGCTTCGACTGGGAGCGGGAGGTGACCACCTGCGAGCCCGACTACTTCCGGTGGAACCAGTGGTTTTTCAACCGGTTCCGCGAGGCGGGGCTCGTCGAGCGGGAGGCCACCGAGCTGAACTGGTGTCCGGACTGCGAGACGGTGCTGGCCGACGAGCAGGTCGAGGGTGACGAGGAGCGCTGCTGGCGGTGTGACACGCCCATCGAGCGCCGGGAGCTCGACCAGTGGTTCTTTAGGACCACCGACTACGCCGACGAACTCTACGACGCCCTGGACGACATGGACGGCTGGCCGGAGAACGTCCGGGAGATGCAGCGCAACTGGATCGGCAAGCAGGAGGGGGCAAGCGTCGGGTTCGAGCTCACGACCGGCGACGAGGTGGACATCTTCACCACCCGCCTCGACACGATCCACGGGGCCACCTACTTCGCACTCGCACCCGGTCACGAGGTGGCCCAGCGACTCGCCGAGGACGACGAGGACGTCGCGGAGTACGTTCACCGCGCCGAGCACACCGAGGCGGAGCTCCCCCAGACCTCCGGGGTCTTTACCGGCGAGTACGCCACCAACCCCGCGACCGGCGAGGAGGTCCCCGTCTACGTTGCCGACTACGTCCTCGAGGACATCGGGACCGGCGCGCTCTATGCGGTGCCTGCCCACGACGACCGGGACCACGCCTTCGCCGAGGAACACGACATCGAAATCACGCAGGTCGTCGAACCCGAACCCGAGGCCGACGTCGACCCCGAGGAGGTCGACGTTCAGGAGGCGGCGTACACCGAGGACGGGGTGGTCGTCAACAGCGGCGAGTACAACGGCCTGGAAAGCGCCGAGGCCCGCGACCGGTTCGTCGAGGACCTCGACGGCGAGGAGCGAACGGTCCACAGCCTGCAGGACTGGTGTATCTCCCGGCAACGGTACTGGGGGACACCGATCCCGCTGGTGGAGTGTCCGGACTGTGGGTACGTCTCGGTGCCCGACGAGGAGCTACCCGTGGAGCTGCCGGAGTTCATCCAGACGGCCGGGAACCCGCTGGACGCCGCCACGGAGTGGAAGGAGACCACCTGTCCGGACTGTGGCGGCCCCGCCGAGCGGGAGACGGACACGATGGACACCTTCGTCGACTCCTCGTGGTACTTCCTGCGGTACGTCTCGCCGGACCTCGGGGACGCCCCCTTCGACACCGGGCAGGCGGGTGACTGGATGCCCGTCGACCAGTACGTCGGCGGCATCGAGCACGCGACGATGCACCTCATCTACTCCCGGTTTTTCACGAAGGTGCTCGCGGACCTGGACGTGCTGGAGGGTGTCGAGGAGCCCTTCGAGAACCTCCTCACACAGGGGATGGTCCGCAAGGGTGGCACGGCGATGAGCTCCTCCTCGGGGAACGTCGTCTCGCCGCGACCCTTCGTCGAGGAGTACGGCGCCGACACCGCCCGGCTGTTCATGATGAACGCCGCCCAGCCCGAGAAGGACTTCGACTGGACCGAGGAGGGCGCCCGCTCGGCCCACCAGTTCCTCCAGAACGTCTACCGGCTGACCCGGGCCTTCGCCGAGGGCGAGATGGGGGGGAGGGTGACCGAGGACGGTGACGAGGGCGCGGCCACGGAGCCCATCGCGGAGTACGTCGCCCGGGAGACCGCGGCGACCGCCGCCACGGCGACCGAGGAGTTCGAGCAGTTCCGGTTCAACCACGCGCTGCAGGCGGTCCGGGAGCTGGTCTCACTCCTGCGCCAGTACCGCGACGCGACGGCGGCCGACGGGGACACCGTTGCCGAGGCGCTGGAGACGACGACAAAGCTACTCGCCCCAATCGCACCCCACGTCGCAGAGGAGCTGTGGGAGCTCCTGGGCGGCGAGGGGCTGGTCGCCGAGGCGGCGTGGCCGACGGGGTCGCCCCCGGCCGACTACGGCCTCGAACGCCGCCTGGTCGAGAACACCCGCGAGGATGTTCGGGATATCGTCGACGTGGCCGACATCACCGACCCCGAGCGGGTCGACATCGCCGTCTCGCCGGCGTGGAAACACCGCGCGGCCGACCTCGCGCGGGACGCCGACGACGTCGTCGGGTCGGTGATGGCCGACGAGACCCTCCGCGAGCGCGGCGAGGCCGCCGCCGACTTCGCAAAGACGCTGGCCGGGAGCGGCCGAGTCGACGAGCACCTCGACCCGGACCGGGAGCGGGCGGCGCTGGAGCGGGCGGCCTGGCTGGTCGAGCGGGAGTTCGGCGCCGAGGTGGTCGTCCACGGGGCCGAGGACCACGAAGAACTCGCGAGCGACGCCGAGCCGGGTCGGCCGGCGATCGATATCCGGTCCTGACCACCCCTCAGTCCTCATTCGAGGGTGACCAGGCCGTCCTCCAGCAGGTCCATGAGCAGCCCCCGTGCGTGTCCGTCCGGGGCCACCCCGGTGTACACGCGGTGGACCTGGCCGTCGGCGAGGACGAACGTCGTCCGCGGGGTCCGGTCACCGGGTGCCGTGCGCTCGACGCCGAAGGCGTCTGCGAGGTCGCCGTCGGGGTCGGCGAGCAGGTCGAAGTCGACGCCCGTCTCGGCGGCGAACTCCCGGTGGGAGTCGACACTGTCGACGGAGACGCCGTAGACAGTTACGCCGGCCTCCTCGTAGACCTCGCGCTCGCGGGTGAACTGTTCGAGTTCGGTCGTGCACCCCGGAGAGCCGTCCTCGGGGTAGAACGCGACGACAGTCGGCGACGCAAAGTCGGGGGCGAGGACCGTGTCGTCCTGTGTCGGTGCGCTGATGTCGGGGGCCGGGTCACCCGGGTCGAGTACCATACTGACAGTTCACCGCCGGCCGGCAAAAAGCCGGCGTGGCGCCGGTGTGTGGGGGCTGTGCCGCGGCTCACACCAGCCGGACGCCGGAGACCACGACCCGGACGCCGTCCTGGTAGTCGGTGTCGATAGCCACCTCCCAGCCGTGGACGTTCGCCAGCGACCGGACGTTTGGCAGTTTCATCCCCGCCTCGGCGTCCGGGACGGCCTCGTCGTACTCGAAGTACTTTTCGACGGGTTCGAGCGGTGGGTTACCGTCGTCGGCGAGCGCGAACCCGTCGTGGGTCACCTCGACGGTGACCTCGGTCCCGCCGTTACGGTCGGCGAACTCGAAGGCACTGGCGAACAGGGCCCTGAGCCGGCGGGATTCGGCCTTGAGGGTGGCGTCGTCGGCGACGGTGACCGAGACATCGGTGTCGGCGTTCCCGCGGGCGTCGGCGACGGTCGTCCGGAGGTCGACCGCGACCAGGTCCTCGACGGTCTGGCCGTGCCGGGCGAGCACGGTGAAGTCGTCGACGAGGTCGCCCATCCGGTCGGTGGCGCCGGTCGCCGTCTCGAGGGGGTCACGCCGCTCGAAGTCGAGGTCGACGGTCTCGGCGGCAGCCTGGACGTTCCAGTCGATGATCTGCAGGGAGTTGCGGAGTTCGTGGGTCATCGCGCCGGCGAAGTCCTCGAGCTGGCGGTTGTGGCGGGCGAGTTCGCGGCGTTGCTGTTCGGAGTCGGTCACGTCCGAGAAGAGGACCACCTGGCCGACCCGGTTCTGCCCGACCTCGAAGACGCTGTTCGAGACCACGAAGTATCGCCGCTCGTCGGCCACCTCGAGTTCGAGCACCTGGTCGGCGGCGGCCGCATCGGTCGCCCCGGGGATGACATCGTCGAGGGGGGCCCCGGCCGTCAGCGCGGGAAAGAGGTCGCCGGCGGGCTCGTTGTAGTCCCGTATCCGGGCGTCGTCGTCCAGAAAGACCAGCGGGTCACTGACCCCGCCGGTGGCCTTCACCGCGAGAAAGCGGTCCCGGAACAGCAACAGGACGCCGATGGCAAAGCCGCCGACGCCGATCGGGGCGTAGATGATATCGACCAGAAGCGGGGTCGCGTAGCCGATGATGTCAAGCGCGACCGGGAGTCCCGTCAGCCCTGCCAGCACCGCAAGCGGCCAGGTGTCGTAGTCCGAGGAGGCAAACAGGTCGAGCAGCATGAAGATGCCCGCCGCGGCCAGCGCGTATGAAAAGCCCGTGACCCCCCAGTGGAACACCCCTTGCTGGATTGTGAGGTGGGGAAACGGGTCGGTCACGAAGGTCGTCTCGAAGTAGAGGTGGTGTAACGGGTTTGTTACCTTTATCACCACGACGGCGAGGTAGATGGCGCCGGCGAACCACTGGAAGGCCGGCTCACGGTGGTAGGTCCGGCCGGTGTACGCGGAGGCGAAGTACAGCCACGCCCAGACCGTACCGAACCCGAGAATGAGCCCGAAGAGATAGCTGACCTCCCCAAAGGGCATCGGGAGGAGGAACATCCCGACGTGGGAGGCCGACCAGCCGCCGCTGGCGACCAGCAGCGCTAGCAGGCTCCGGCGGAGGTCCGTGTCCTCGATCTGCCAGGCCCGAGTCGCCGTCGCGAAGCAGGCAAGCGCGGCGGCACCGAACAGTAACTCGTAGCCCAGCGAGGAGTTGAATATCGCTAATATGACACTCATAGTCAGGGACAACACGACTCTCGTCTCGTCGTACGCTTCGATTCCTACCCTCTCAAGTCTTTTGGCAGGAGACTCACCGGTTCGATACTGCCGGACAGAAACATACGTTCGGTGGTATGTACGCCGTTCGACGGGGGCACAGCTCCACGGTCGGCCCGCCGGCCCGTGTCGAGTTTGGGCTCACTCACCCCCCGCCAGTCGCTCCTTCTCGGCCCGGGAGAGCGCCTTTATCTCGTGTTCCCGGGAGAGGGCAGCCGACCGGGTCTCGTAGGGCTCGGTGTAGAGGAGTTCGACAGGTGTACGCCCGCGGGTGTACTTCGCACCCTCGCCGGCGTTGTGTTCGCTCACGCGGCGGTCGACGTCGGTGGTGTAGCCGGTGTAGAGGGTGTCATCGGCACACCGCAGGATGTAGACGTAGTGCACGGCGGGTCAGTACAGGACCGTCTCGGAGTCGTAGGAGCCCAGCCGGCGGACCCAACCCTCGTCGGCGAGTGCCTCGACCGCGGCGATGGCGTCCTGGGTGCGCTGCTCGTAGAGGCCGGCGGCGACGTCGATGTGGAAGACGTAGTCGCCCAGTCGCTCGCCGCTGGGGCGGGACTCGACGCGGGTGAGGTTGATGTCGCGGTCGGCAAACGGCTCGAGCAGTTCCAGCAGGAGGCCGGGCCGGTCCTCGCTGGGGTACGCGATGAGGGAGGTCTTGGAGCCGGCCTCGCTGCGCTCGCGTTCGGGTGCGACCACCAGAAACCGGGTTGCGTTCGAGGTCCGGTCCTGGATGTCCTCGGCGAGGGTCGTCAGCGCGGGGTCGTCGTCGGCGTTGGCAGGGTGGCCAACCGCCGCCACACTCGCGTCCCCGCGGGCGTGCTCGACCCCACGGGCGGTCGAGGCGACGGCCTCGAGTTCGGCGTCCGGGTAGTTGTCCTCCAGGTACGAGCGACACTGCGCGAGCGCCTGGGCGTGGCTGGCGACGGTCTCGAAGTGCTCGCCCTGTGCGAGGAGGGCGTGACGGATCGGCGTGATGACCTCCCGGACGACCGCCACCTCGTGCTCGGTAAAGGCGTCGAGCGACTCCGTCACCGACCCCTCGATACTGTTCTCGACGGGAACAACGCCGCGCTCGGCGGTCCCGTCGGCGACCGCCTCGACGATAGCGGTCACCGACTCCGTGAAGTCGGTCTCGGCGTCGTCGGCGACGGCCCCGGCCGCGCGGTGGGAGTAGGTCCCCGCTGGGCCAAGCGTGAGCGTTTGCATACCGCCGCGTACTCCGCGGCCGGGCAAAAGGTGTGCGGTAGAGCGGAGCACCCCGACCCGGGAGGGCCCGGCCTCAGGGGTCGAACTCGGTCAGTTCGCTGGCGTACGTGTCCCGGGGCCGGGTCGCCCGGTAGGCGGCCCGATACCGGGAGAGCTTGCGGAGCAACACCGCGACGAGGAGGCCGTCGTAGACGACCACGAAGCCGACAAAGGCGCCGAAGGTAGAAATACCGAACGTCGCCGCCAACAGGTCCGGCAGCTCCGAGGCGAGGATGTTGTACAGCGCGTGGGCGCCGGCCGCGATGAGCAGCCCCTTGAGGACGATGGCACCCGCGTACTCGCGGCTGAACCGGGCGAGTCCGAGGTAGTAGCCGGCGAGTGCGGAGTAGATGACGTGGCCCGGGCCGGCGAGGGCCCGGACCGTGGTAATCACACCGCCGGTAGCGAGGGCGTCACCGCCGGCCGGGCCGATGACGCCGGTGATGTAGAGGGTGTTCTCGATGGTGGCAAACCCGAGCCCGGCGGCGGCCCCGTAGACGGCGCCGTCGACGACAGTGTCGAACTGGGGGGTGCGGTAGGCCGACAGGCGGACGGCGAGTAGCTTCACCCCCTCCTCGACGGGGGCAACGACGAGGAGAAAGAAGGCCGCAAAGAGCACCGAACGGGTGAGTTCGACGGAGCCGACCAGGTCGAGGACCGACGCACCGAGGAGGGCGACGAGGGCCCCGCCGAGCAGACTGTTGAGGACGCCCGCAAAGCCCGCAAAGAGGACGCCGAGCACGAACGTCCCGACGAGCAGCCGGAGCGGTTCGTCGGTCGTGATGTCCGCATAACGGATGTAGCCGGCGAGCAGGAGCGCCGGAACGACCGAGAGCAGGACGAACACCCCCACGACCGGGTCATCAAGGGCGCCAAAGCCGCCGAGTGCGACCTGGGTGAGCAGGATGAGCGCCGCCAGTGCGATAACGGCGGCCCGGGCCACGGAGGCCGAGGCGGCGGCGACCCGGTAGACCAGCCGGTCGACGAGCGAGCGAGGCTCCCACTCGGCGACCTCCTGGAGGTCCCGGTTGCCGTTGGCCTGCCGCTGGACCGGGTCCCGGCGGCGCATAGACGGTCATTGGCTGGTAGCCACCTAACAGTTGTTACCGTCGGGTTCGCGAACGACCACGGGTTCCGAGAGGTTTTTCGCCGGCAACGACCTACGGTGGGTATGACGCTGACAGCCGGGGTGGTTGCCGTCCAGGGCGATGTCACCGAACACGCCCGGGCCATCGAGCGGGCGGCGGCCGGACACGGCCAGGACAGCGAGGTTGTCGAGGTTCGTGAGTCCGGGCTGGTGCCCGACTGTGACGCCTTACTGATGCCCGGCGGTGAGTCGACGACAATCTCGCGGCTGCTCCGACGGGAGGGGATCGCCCCCGAGGTCGAGGCCCACGTCGAGGCGGGCAAGCCGGTGCTTGCGACCTGTGCGGGGTTGATCGTCGCCTGTACCGACCCCCAGGATGACCGTGTCAACGAGCTCGGACTGGTGGACGTGACCGTCGAGCGCAACGCCTTTGGCCGCCAGCGCGACAGCTTCGAAGCGCCCCTGGATGTCCGTGGCGTCGGCGACCCGTTCCCGGCCGTGTTCATCCGTGCCCCGGCCGTCAGTGAGGTCGGCCCGGAGGTCGAGATACTGGCGGAGTGGGACGGCCGCCCCGTCGCAGTCCGGCAGGGGCCGGTGGTCGGGACGGCCTTTCACCCCGAACTGACCGGGGATTCGCGGGTCCACGACCTGGCGTTTTTCGAGGCGGCGACCGTCTGAGCGGGGCCCAGCCGACGGCCTGAAAGGGGGGCGCGCCCTCCAGCGACGTATGAGTAACACCGACAGCGGGGGGGCAGACGGTGGTCACGAGGACGTCCTCGAGGAGGTGTTCGCGGTCATCGAGGACCGCAAGGAGCGACTCCCCGAGGACTCCTACACGGCGTCGCTGTTTACCCACGAGAAAGGCGAGGACGCCGCCCTGGAGAAGTTCGGCGAGGAGGCCACCGAGCTGTTGCTCGCGGCCAAAGGCGACGACGGCGACGAGTTGGCCCACGAGGCAGCCGACGTGGTCTTTCACCTGCTGGTCGTGCTCGCGATGAACGACGCGACACTCGGGGACCTGCGTGCGGAACTGGCCGAGCGACGGTAGCGCTCAGTCGGCGACGAACCCGCCGATCGCGCCGCCGAGGGCGCTGTCAAGCGCCGCGACGACCGCGATGGCGATGGCGACGACGAGCACACCGGCGCCGCCGAGGACCCCGCCGACCGGGCCGCCGACCACCAGTCCCAGGGCCGTCCCGGCGACGGTGAACAGGACGGCGAGGACGAGCCCCCCAAGGGCCCCCGCGAGCAGGCCGTGCCAGGCACCGCTGAGGACGCCACCACCCGCCAGAAAGCCGGCGACGACGCCGGCGACGAGACCGGAACCGACGTGCCCGACCACCGGCAGCGCGAACGCGACCAGTCCCACAGCGACACCCGTGACGAAGCCGTAGAGGACTGCACGCCAATCGGTCATACCGCTGGTACGACCCCGGCGGCAATCAGCCTGCCGGCGGCGAGGGCGGGAAGTGGACAACGAACGGTCTTTAGGCCGTGACCGTCTACTCCGGGGCAATGAGCCAGCCGTTCGAAGGGTTGCCGACGACGCCGACCGCCGACGAGCTGCTGGACCAGGCCTTCTCGCGGGCGGCACGGGCGGGTCGCGCGAAGTCGGGGGTCGAGGCCCAACAGTCGATGCTGCTGACAGCGGCGAACGTCCTCTCGGACAATCTCGAACACGTCGTGACGGCCTGGCCCGACATCGAGTCGCTGGACCCGTTTTACCGTGACCTCGCGGACGCCGTTGGCGGTGTCGACGCCCTCCGCAAGCAGCTCAACGAGGTTGGGTGGGCAGGGCGGAAGGCCGGCGAGATCCGGCGGGAGTACGAGGGCCGGTTCGCGGACCCCGAGACTGCCCGCAAGCTCCGCAAGCAGGCGTTCGCCCGGATGGCCGACGTCGTCGAGGAGGTCGACGACGACCTCGCCGCGATCGCGGAGGCCCGCCAGGAACTGCGCGCTCTCCCCGAGATCAACCCCGACGAGCCGACCATCGTCGTCGCCGGCTACCCGAACGTCGGCAAGTCGACGTTCGTGAACCGGGTCACCCGCGCCGACAACGAGACCGACTCCTACCCCTTCACCACCACGCAGATCCACGTCGGCCACCTCGAGCGCGAGCGAATCCGGTACCAGCTCGTGGACACCCCGGGCCTGCTCGACCGGCCGGCCGCGGACCGCAACGCGATCGAGTCACAGGCCGTCAGCGCGCTGACCCACGCCGCCGACGCCGTACTCGTCTTTCTCGACCCGACGGGGGAGTGTGGCTACCCCCTCTCCGTCCAGTGGGACCTCCGGGCGGATATCGCCGCCCGCTTCGACGTCCCCGTGCTGACCGTCGCGACGATGCGTGACAAACTCGACGCCGACGTTGCCGACAACCGGGTCGACTACCAGATGAGTGTCACCGACGGCAACGGCGTGACCGAGGCACTCGACGCGGCCATCGGGGCTGTCGGCTACGAGCCCGACCTGCCGTTCGACAGCAGGCCCTGAAGACGCGCCCGGATACGAAGTGGTGGGCTTATCCACGCCAGGCGAGTATCTGGGGTATGTTCGACACACGGCCCGACCGGGACAGCGAAGTGGTGCTCGTGGGCCGGTCGAACGTCGGGAAGTCGACCCTGATGCGCGAGCTCACGGGCCACGACTTCGCGACCGGCCAACGCCCCGGTGTCACCCAGGAGCCAAACCACTACGACTGGGCCAGTGAGGACTTCCTCATCAGTGACCTGCCGGGGTTTGGCTTCATGAACGGCGTCCCCGAGGAGGTCCGCGAGCGGATCAAAACCGACATTGTTCGGTACATCGAGACACACGCCGACAACATCCTCGCGGGGGTACTCGTCGTCGACGGGAAGGCCGTCGTCGACATCATCGACCGTCACTCCGGGCCCGACGAGGTCCCCTACGACATCGAGATGTTCGGGTTTCTGCGGGAGGTGGGTATCCCGCCGGTTATCGCGGTCAACAAGATGGACAAGGTCGACGACCGTGACGACCGGCTGAACGATATCGCCGACCGGTTCGGGCTCGTCCCGCCCTGGCAGCAGTGGCAGGACACCGTTGCACCCATCAGCGCCAAGCGTGGGTCGGTCGACCCGCTCACCGAGGCGGTCCGCGAACACCTCCACGACGCCAACCGGGACGACCTGTTTCAGTTCTTCTAGACCACCTTTTTTCCGCTCGGGTGCGCTCGCTGCGCTCGCGCACCACTCGGGGGAAAAACGTGGGCGAAAAAGCGCAAGCGGCGGAGCCGCTCGCGGGAGCCGCGGCGCAAAGCGCCGCGGATGCTCGCTGTTACCGGCAGACCTGCCCTTCCCCGACTCGCGCGATGGAACGCGCTCGCGGCCGGATATCACGGTCGAACAGCAGTAGCTGTCGGGTGGAGCGTGCCGGGCAAAACTGAGTGCTCGGACGCGCGGCTCGGCGGTCAGGCGACGTTGAACCCTTTATTCCGGAGGAAGTCCTCGACGCGGCCGGTGTGATTCCCCTGGAGCTCTATCTGTCCGTCATCAACGGTACCCCCACACGCGAACTTCGACTTCAGGTCCGAGGACAGGCTGTCCATGTCCACGTCACTCGGGTCGAACCCTTCGATG
>JAQCNN010000149.1 GCA_028275005.1 Salinirussus sp. | reverse complement strand
AACGACGAGGGGATGCCGGCGAATCCACTGGTCGGTGCTGCCCTCATCACCGAGTTCCAGGACGAGATGCAGCCGGAGGATATCCCAAAGCCGGTTCAACGCGCGCTCTTTCCACTCCTCGCGCGGGTCGGCTCGCTTCTCGGCTACGGCGTGCCGGCGGTTCGTGACGGCAGCGTGACGCGCGACAGCCCACAGTAGCGCCACTCCGCCCTAAGCCGTCGTGTTCCCGGTTGCGCCGGCGGTTCCCCGGACCAGGGGTAGCCGGGTCTGCATCCGAGACGTATCGCCCACAACCGTTGCTTCCGCTTTCTTCGTCTGCGTGAGTTGGGACTGTCGTGGTGGTCTGTTCCTTTGCTCCCGTCACGACAGAGACGGAGCGTAGGAACACTGCAACGAGCCCTCCGACCCAGCACATGCCGTGAGCAGCGGTGCCTGTACCGCCCTGTGAGTGGGGCTATCGGAGGAGAGCCTTGGACTGCGCTAGTCCGAATTCACCAGAACTTGAGATTGTTCTTGACGGACTCGCGTTTGAGTTCCTGGATGTGCTCGGTCAGCGGGATGTCCTTCGGGCAGACCTCGGTACAGGAGAACTGGGTCTGACACCGCCAGACGCCGTGTTCCTGTTCGATGATCCGGAGGCGTTCCTGCTTGCGGTCCTCACCCTCCCGTTCGTCCATCGCGAAGCGGTAGGCCTTGTTGATCGCGGCAGGGCCGAGATACTCGTTGTTTCCGGCGGCGATGTTACACGAGGACATACAGGCGCCACACCAGATACACCGGGTGGAGAGTTTGACCTCCTCGCGGTTCTCGGGTGACTGGCGCTGCTCCTCGAGTTCGCCGTCGGGCAACTCGTCGGGGTCGAAGAATGGCTCGACGGCGTGCATCTGTTCGTAGAAGTGCTCCATATCCACCACGAGGTCCTTGACGACCTCCTGGTGGGGCAGCGGCTCGACCCGCACCGGGTCCTCCAGGTCCGCGAGTTGGGTCTTACAGCCGAGTCGCTGGCTACCGTTGACGTAGAGGGCGTCCGAGCCACAGACCGCCTGCTGACAGGAGTGCCGGAAGGTGAGCGAGGAGTCGTAGTAGTCACGGGCGTAGATCAGCGCGTCGAGTACCGTCATCCCCTTGTGGAAGGGGACGAGGAAGGAGTCGAACCGGGGTTCCTCCTTCTCCTCGACCTCGGGGTCGTAGCGGAACACTTTCAGTTCGACGATCTCGTCGGCGTCGTCCAGGTCCTCGTCGACCCGGCGGGCTCGCTGCTCGCCGTAGGACTCCTCCAAGGCCCGGGCGGCCCCGACGGCGCCGTCCTGGTCGAACTGTGGCTGGGTTTCGGTCTCGGTCTCGGTCTCCGGCTCCTCGTGTTCGAGTGTACTCATTGTTAGACGATGTTGGTCATTGCGAGCGCGACGCGGGTGCCCTGTGCGACCAGCAGGAGGCCGGCCGCGACCAGTACGCCCGCGATAGCTTTCTTCTGGGTCCCCTCGATCCCCTGGTTCACGAGGGCGTTGTAGACGCCGTTGACGCCGTGAAACGTCGCAGTTGCGAGAAAGAGCCACATGGTGACAAAGTAGCCAAGCTGGCTCATCCGCATCTGTGTGCCGGCAAAGCGGAGTTCGGCGGCGTGGTTGACGAAGTGAAGCAGGACGAAGTGGAAGGCGAGCACGCCGATCAGGAAGACCGCGGTGATCCGCTGGAGCAGCCACCGCCGCCCCCCACGGTCGAACGAGGAGTAGTGCTCGGCCATCAGACCGCACCTCCCAGGAACGTCGGAATGCTGGCGATGACGATCACGCCCGTCAACGCCAGTGAGGCGTAGAAGCTCTTGTCCTGTGCGGTGAGGCCGACGCCGAGGTCGACAAAGAGCAGTCGGACCCCGTTGAGGATGTGGAACACGGCGACGGCGAGCAGTCCCACCTCCAGAAACCGGACCACGAGCAGACTCTCTAACCCGACCAGCGTACTGTTGTACAGTTCGGCACCGCTCGTAGCCGTACTCAACACGGCGATGTGCGTGAACAGGTAGCCAACGAGCACCCAGCCGGTGAACTTGTGGAACACCCACGCCCACATCCCGGCGGAGAACTCCCGCCACCGTCCAAAGTTCTCGACGGTGCCTCTGTCTAACGTGCTCATACTCCGGCGAAGTACTGGGTGTAGTTAGAACTTTCTACACGACAGCGCACTCGAAGGCCCGCGTTTTCGGGTAGATGTCTCCGGGCAGCCGGCAGGAAACCAGGAGGAGAGTGGATCAGCCGCCGGTCTGTCCGGTGACCCACTCCTCAAAGCCGTCCTGACTCCGGACGTCGACCGTCCCGAACATGTTGGAGTGGCCCGCGCCACAGTACTCCGCACAGTAGAGCTGGAATTCCCCCTCGTTGTTTGCCTGCGTGAGCAGGGAGTTCCACTGCCCGGGGAAGGCATCCTGTTTCAGCCCCATCTCGGGGGCGTGGAAGGCGTGGAGCCAGTCCTTCGAGGTGATGTTCAGCTCCACCGGTCTGTCGGTCGGCATCACGAGTGTGTTCGGGTTGCTGAAACTGGTCGCGGACTCGTTGCCGGTGACCTCCCGGACCGTCTCGTTGGGGTACTCGAAGGTCCAGAAGTACTTCTGGGCGACGACCTTGATCTCGACTGGGTCCTGTTCCGTGTCGAGTGCCTGGTTCGACTCGGCGCTGACGAAGGCACTCGACATCGTCCCGTAGGCGGCGATCCCGACGGTGACGAGGATAACCGCGGTGGCGATCGTCCAGCCGATCTCCAGACTGCGGTTCTCCGGCGTCGGCTTTGCCTCGTCGTTTTTTCGGTACTTCCAGACGGTGTAGATGAGGATCCCCTCGACCAACACCGCGATAGGGACCCCGACGACCAACAGGAGGTCGTTGAGGTCGTTGATCAGCGCCTCTGTCGTCGTGTCCGCGGCCGACTGGGCGGCCACGGGGTCGACGAGAACGGCGAGACCGACCGCACCGACCAGCGCGGCAGGTCCGACGCGGCGAAGTTCCATTGTGAGCGGAGCTTAGGAACTGCCCCCTAAATAACTGGTGTATCTTCCGGACGGCGGGAAACCACCGGCAGGGGCCCGTATAGACGGAAAGCCAAACGGTCAGTGCTGTCAGTCGGTTGCCCTCCGTATGGTACTGCCGGCTGTAAGTCCGTAACGAATTTCGCGACCCCGGGGTCGCGGATAGCTTCAAACAGTTACAGCCAGCAGTATGAGCAGGAGAGGGGCGCCAGCCGTGCCGACGACGGGGGTACCAGCGCCACGGGTGTGAGCGGTGTGTGTCCTGTACCCACCGAGCCGGCCTATGCAACAAATATTTGCCTAAACCAATCGGATTTGCCAAGAGATGCGGACAACTGCTCGTGTCGCCACCTGGTCTGTCGGGTTGCTCGGTGCGCTGTGTGTCGCGGTCGTCGGGAGCGCGATGGTCGGCCCCGTTGCCCTCTCGCCCGGGACGGTCGCCAGAGCCAGCCTGAACGCGGTCGGGATACCGACCGGTGTCAACTTCAACACCGCCGCGGCGGGTGTGGGCAGTCTCAGCATGCCGGTGCCGAGTGTCGACCTGCAGTACACCTACGTCTTTGACTTCCGGGTCTCGGGCAGCGCGGAGACCATCGTCCGGACGCTGCGGCTCCCCCGGACCGCGCTGGCGGCCGTCGTGGGGTTCTCACTCGCGGCCGCGGGCACTGTCATGCAGGGCTTTTTCAGAAATCCGATGGCCGACCCCGCGATCATCGGCGTCTCCTCGGGCGCCGCGGTCGGGGCGGTCGCGACCATTGCGCTCCCGCTCTCGCTGCCCTTTGGCCTCCAGACCGCCGCCTTCGTCGGCGCGCTCGTCACCGCCTTTGCGGTCTACCTGATCGCGAGCGAGGGCGGCCGGACACCCGTCGCCACGCTGTTGCTCGCCGGCGTCGCCGTCCAGACACTGCTCGGGGCGGTCATCTCCTACCTGTTGCTCCAGTCCGGCGAGAGCCTCGAACAGGCCGTGCTCTGGCTGATGGGACACCTCTACAACAGCACCTGGGGGGATGTCGGTGCGACGCTACCGATTGCCGTGCTCAGCTTCGTCCTCCTGCTCACGTACGCACGCGAGATGAATACACTTCTCCTGGGCGAGGAGGACGCACACACCCTCGGCGTCGAGGTCGAACGGACGAAGCGACTGCTGTTAGCTGCCGCCAGTGTCGTCACCGCGGCCGGGGTCGCCGTTGCCGGTGTCATCGGCTTCGTCGGGCTGGTCGTCCCCCACATCATGCGCCTGCTCGTCGGCCCCGACCACCGCGTGCTCCTGCCAGCCAGCGCCCTAGGGGGTGCAACCTTTCTGGTGCTCGCGGACACACTCGCCCGTGCCGGCCCCGAGCAGCTCCCCGTCGGGATCGTCACCGCCGCCGTTGGCGCCCCGTTCTTTCTCTACCTGCTCCGCAAGCGGGAGGTGCACGCGCTGTGATCCGCGTCGAGGGGCTCGAACTCACACTCGGGGACAGTGACGTCCTGACCGGTGTCGACCTCCGCGTCGGGAAAGGGGAGTTCGTCGGTCTCGTCGGCCCGAACGGGGCGGGGAAGACCACCCTGTTGCGGTGTATCAACGGCGTGCTCGAACCCGACGGGGGTGCCGTCAGGGTCGAGGGTCGGCGGGTCGCCGAAACCCCCGCCGACGCCGTCAGCCGTCTGGTGGCGACGGTCCCACAGGACGGGTCGGTCGCGTTCGACTTTACTGTCGAACGGCTCGTCGAGATGGGACGGACCCCACACCGGTCCCGCCTGGACTGGTCGGACGGGAGCGATGCCGTCGAGGAGGCGATGGAGCGGACCGGTGTCACCCGGTTTCGCGAGCGGGGTGTCGGCTCGCTCAGCGGCGGCGAACGCCGGCGTGTTCTGCTGGCCCGTGCGCTCGCCCAGGAGACCCCGGCGCTGTTGCTCGACGAGCCAACCGCCAGCCTCGACATCGACCACCAGGTCCGGGTGCTCGGGCTCGTCACCGACCTGGTGAGCGAGGGACAGGCGGCGCTTGCGGCGATCCACGACCTCGACCTGGCGGCCCGCTTCTGTGACCGGGTCTGCCTGCTCTCGACGGGGGAGATCAGGGCTGCCGGGCCGCCCGCGGAGGTGCTCACCGCCGACGCCCTCGAGACGGTCTTCGGGACAGCCGCCGCGGTCGGCGTCGACCCCGCGACCGGGACACCCACCGTGACGGCCCTCCGTGACCGGCCCGAACGGGACCTGCACGTCCACGTCGCGGGCGGCGGCCGGGCCGGGGCACGGGCGGTGAGTGCGCTCTGGCGGGCCGGCTGTGTCGTGAGTCTCGGGCCCGTCCCGGCGGGTGACGTCGCCGCGGAGACGGCACGCGGGCTCGACTGTCCGGTCGTCACCGCCCCCGCCTTCGGCGAGCCCGAGACCCCGGCGGTCACCGAGGAACTCGACCGACTGCTCGGGGGTGTTGCGGTCTGTGTCGACACCGGCGGGCCGGGCAGTGACATCGCCCGCGAGCGGGCAGAGACCGGAGGCCGGGCCCGGGGTCCGAGCCGGGTCCTGAGCGTCGCCGAGGGGGAGAACCCCGTCGCGGCCGTCCTGGACGACGACGAGGTGTTCGCTCCGGACACGGCGTGAAACGCATGGTCTAAGTGTCCCAACTCAAAGGTCTAGATATGACTGGCACCAAGTGGCGTCCGCGCCCAGCGACGCTGTACGCCGCGGCGGTCGCCGGCGTCTACCTGCTGGTGGTTGCCGGCGCCACCGCGGGGGTCGCGGACGCCGCCCGTGCCTGCCAGTCCTGGCCGCTGTGTGCCGGTGACCTCTCGACGCTGACGATGGCTGTGGCTGTTGGCCACCGCGCGCTCGCGGCAGTTGTCGGTATCGTCGTCCTCGCGGCCGGGCTGACCGCTCTCGGGGACGGGAGTCGTCGCGTCCGCGTGGCGGGTGTGGCCGGGCTCGCGCTCTACCCCGTCCAGGTTGGGATCGGCGCCTGGGTCGCGGTCTCCGGCGGCGCGCTGCCGCTGCCCGGCCTCCACCTGCTCGTTGGTGTGAGTATCTTCGCCGCCTTCCTGTTCGCGCTGGCCTGGCGTC
This sequence comes from Salinirussus sp., assembly GCA_028275005.1. Classification (GTDB taxonomy): domain Archaea; phylum Halobacteriota; class Halobacteria; order Halobacteriales; family Haloarculaceae; genus Salinirussus. The sequence goes on along the minus strand of JAQCNN010000149.1, from coordinate 2,358 downwards.
TCGAGGCCGAGACCGGCAGCGACGACCACGCCGAGGGGCCCGCGGCGGCGCCGACATCCGGACTCGGTGCCGCCGGTGACGACGAGGAGGCCGTACCCGCTCGGACGCCCGACCTCTCGCTTTCGGACCGGCTGTTCGCCTACTTCCGGCTGATGAAGCCCCGGCTGATGTGGCTGCTCGCGCTCGTCGCGGCGGCGGCGATGGCGCTGGCGGCCGGCCCGGCACTGTCGGTCCGGACACTCCTGTTGACTATCGGCGGCGGCGTCCTCGCCATCGGCGCCAGCGGCACGTTCAACCACGTCCTCGAGCGCGACCGTGACCGCCGGATGTCCCGGACCGACGACCGCCCGACTGTCACACAGGCAATCCCCGTCCGCAACGCCGTTGCCTTTGGTGGCCTGCTCGTGGTGCTCTCGCTTGGGCTGTTTCTGCAGGTGAACCTGCTGGCCGCGCTGTTGGGTCTCACCGCGATAGTCTTCTACAGCGTGGTCTACACGCTCGTCCTCAAGCCAAACACCGTCCAGAACACCGTCATCGGTGGCGCGGCCGGCGCCCTGCCGGCGCTCATCGGCTGGGCCGCCGTCACCGGCGCGGTGGAGCTGCCGGGCCTGCTGCTGGCCGGGCTCATCTTCGTCTGGACACCCGCACACTTCTACAACCTCGCGCTCGCGTACAAGGACGACTACGCCCGCGGAGGGTTCCCGATGATGCCCGTCGTCAGAGGTGAGACGACCACGCGAAAACACATCCTGCTCTGGGCCGGGCTCACACTCGTGACCGCGGCGGCGCTGATCTGGCTGACCCCGCTTGGCTGGCTCTCCGCCCTCGCGAGCACGACGGTAGGGCTCGTCTTCGTCTGGGCTGTGGTCCGTCTGCACCGCGAGCAGACTGAACAGGCCGCCTTCCGGGCCTTCCACGCCTCGAACGCCTACCTCGGGACCGTCCTGTTGGCCATCGTGGTCGACGGGCTGGTGCTATGAGCACCGACACCGGAGGCGTTGACTGGCGCGAGCGGCTGGCCGCGCTCCGGCCGGCCCGGCGGACCGCCCTCTACTGGGCGATGGTGGTCAACGCCGAGTTCCTGATCGTCGCGGGCTACTACACCCTCGCGGTGGACGTGACCCTCCGTGACCCGCTCTTTGCGGCTATCCCGTTTGTCTGGCTCAACCTCGCGGGGTGGGCGGTCATGCAGACCGACATACCTGCCGCCTCCGCCCGGAAGCGGGCGGTCGCGGCTGCCGTCGCCGTCGGCTACTTCGGGCTGCTCGTTGTCTTCGGGGGGATCCTCAACGGCCCCAGCGGCGTGACGACATCCTATCTGAATGTCCTCCAGCTCCCGCCGGGCTGGAACCCCGCCTTCTTCTACAGCGGCTCGCTGTTCAGCCTCGTTGTCCTCCCGTACAAGCTAGTCGGCTTCGTCGCGCTGTCGTATCTCGTCTACGTCACCGCACTGGACGCCGCGAGCGCGCTCGTCGGCGGCGTCGTCGGGCTCCTCTCGTGTGTCTCCTGTACGTTCCCGGTCCTCGCCGGCCTGGCGTCCGGGCTGGCCGGGAGCGGAAGCGCCGTCGCCGGCTTCACCTACGCCAACTCCTACCTCCTCTCGACGGTTGTCTTCGGGGTGACGGTGGTCCTGCTGACCTGGCGGCCCGGCTTCGGGGACTGAGGTCGACGGATTGGAGTTGGCCAGCCACGTAGCACAGGTATGAGTGTGATCGAACTGGAGTACTGCGTTCCCTGTGACTTCCGGCGACGCGCACTGGACGTGCAGACGGCGGTCCTGGGTGCCCTTGAAGACGAGGTCGAGGAGTTCCGGTTAGTGATGGGTGACGACGGGGTGTTCCGGGTTCGCGTCGACGGCGAAACGGTCTACGACAAGCAGGAGGAGGCGTTCGACGTGGACGGGATCGTCCGCGCGGTCCGGGCGGCGCTGTAGCCGGTCGGCACAGACGCCGTCGGGAGGGCCGGGGACCGCGGGCGCTCCGGCGTCACGGTCAAGCGGGTAGCAGTCAAAGCCGTGTCCATGGAGGGCGCAGACCGGTTCATGTTCTACGGGCTCGTGCTGGTCTTCCTGCTCATCGGTGTCGGGCTGGTGGTTGCGCTGCTTGTGGGTTAATCGAACGGCATTTTGCCGCCCCTCACTCAACACTGAGTATGACAGCCATCGTCGCCGAGGATGTCTCGCGGGCCTACGGCGACACGGTCGCCGTCGGCGGGGTCTCCCTCAGCGTCGCCGAGGGCGAGGTGTTCGGGCTCGTCGGCCCGAACGGCGCGGGAAAGACGACACTCGTCCGGGCGCTCGTGGGCACGACCGACGCCGAGGGCCGTGCCGAACTGTTCGGCCAGGACCCGCGTGCAGTA
>JAQCNN010000137.1 GCA_028275005.1 Salinirussus sp. | reverse complement strand
GCGGGTCGTCAAAGCCCGCGACCACCCCGAGTTGCTGGGTGAGCTGGCTCTTCGTGCTCACGACGACCACCCGACTGTCATTGTCGTAGATACGCGGCACGCATACAAAAATCTGTCCTGATGCACGCGGTTAATTCGGCCTACCAGGTGCCGTGGAAGGTGTCGAAGGAGAGTTCGTCCAGTGGCTTCTCGCCGATGGCGATCCGGTACTCCCCGGGGGTGAGCATCGGGCTGTGGAACTGCGGCCCGTCGTCGGTCGTGATCCGCGGGCACCCGGTGTTGACGTAGGCGTCGAGCCCGAAGTTCCGGAGGCGGTCGGGTGTGACCTCGTCCATCGTGATCAGGTAGGCGCTGTCGTTGTCGTCGACAATCTCCTGGGCCTGGTCCCACCGGCCCTGGCCGATCTTCGTACAGAAGATGACCCCCCACTCCTCGGCGTCCATGGCCTTGTGGACGGTGGCGTAACGCTGTTTCATGAACTGGTCGGGGTCGGCGACCGAGACGCTGTTGTTGACGGGGTCGGCGATAACGACGTGTTTGTCGGGGTGTTCCATGGCCAGCCCGAGCGGGTGGAACTTCCCGCCGCCGACGTAGAGCATCTGGTCGGCGTCGACGTCCGCGGAGGCGTAGTTACAGCCCAGCACCTGCCCCTCGTGGGTCAGCCGCTCGTCGCCCCGTCGGGTGTGAACGGTGTACCCCTCGCCCTCGAGGTGCTCGCGCATCTCGTCGAACTTGTTCATGTGCTGGGCAGTCGTCACCAGCCCGACGTCGGGGTCTACCTCGGGGGCCGCCAACTCCTCACCGAGGGCCTGCTCGACGATCGGGTCGACGTCGACGTTCGAGAACAGCGGGACGTAGATGATGTTGTCCGACTCCTTCATCGGGGAGTGCCCGAAGTGAACAAAGACGTCGGTCCGGCGCATGAGGTAGGTGTCGAGGTCACAGGCACCGTAGCAGGGCTGGCCCGAGAGCATCACCGAGACGCCGTCGGGCAGGAGCTGTCGGAGGTCGTCGGCGACGGCGGGGCCACGGCGCTTGAGACCCTCGGGGAACTGCAGCCCGACCTTCTCGGCGTCGCGCTCGGCGACGGCCTCGGTGATCCGGTCGAGTTCGTAGTCCCACTCCCGGTCGTGGCGGAGCGATAGCCCGGTGTTCCGGAGGTCACCGTCCGTCCGGTCTGTCGAGTTCTGGCTCATTACCTGCGCTACGCCCCCTGTGCTCATAACCCCGGCGTTTCCCGAAACGAGCGGCCCGGCCACTCCGGGCTGTCCTTGCTCTCGGTCGGCAGATTCAAACGTCTCTTTGCCGTATCACCGGTGATGAGTCTCGAACCCGAGGCGGAGTCCGTCGAGTCGGAGGCCGTCGGCGATGACGTCGAAGCGCTTGCCACCCAGCTTGGGGAGGCCATCACCGAGACGGCCGTCTATCAGGAGTTCCGCGAGCGGAAGGCGGCTGTCGAGGCCGACGAGAAGGCCCAAGCGCAGATCCAGGAGTTCGAACAGACCCGCGAGGAGTATATGATGGCCCGGGAGACCGGCCAGGCCACAAAGGAGGACCTCCGGACACTCCAGCAGGCCCAGGAGGAGCTGCACTCGATCCCCGTGATGCGGGAGTTCCTCCAGGCGCAAAACGACCTCGAACTCCGGCTGCAGGCGCTCAACGAGCACATCAGCGAGCCTCTGGGTGTCGACTTCGGCGAGAAGGCCGGCGGCTGCTGTCAGGACTGAGGGGCCGGCGCCGGGCGGTCCTGCCGGCCGCTGACCCGAAACGCTTAGCCGGGCCCGTGCGCAGACCGGTGTATGGTTCACTCCGACTGGGGCGACTGGCTCCCGCAGGCGGTGGCGGCGGCCGACCCCGACGGGCTGGCACTGTGGTATCTCGGCTGTAACGGCTTCGTGCTGAAGAGCTCCAGTGGGACGACCGTATTTATCGACCCGTATCTCGGAACCGGTGACCCACCCCGAACCGTCCGGATGATCCCGGTCCCCTTCGACCCCGTGGACGTGGCGTCGGCCGACGCCGTTTTAGCGACCCACGAGCACTCCGACCACGTCCACGGCCCCAGCCAGGGCCCGCTCCTCGCGGAGACGGGTGCGGAGTTCTACGCCCCGGCCGCGAGCATCGAGACGGCCCGTGCGGAGGGCTGGCAGGAGGCCTACGACCTCTCGCCGAGCCAGTTCGAGCGGGTTGCGGACGGCGATGCCCTCAAGATCGGTGACCTGACCGTGCGGGTGAGCCCCGCCGACGACCCGGACGCCGAGGAGCCGGTCTCCTACCTGGTCGAACACCAGGCAGGCACCTTCTTTCACGCCGGCGACGCCAGGCCGGGAGGGTTCGGGGATGTCGGCCGTCACTACGACATCGACCTCGGCGCCGTGGCCTTTGGTTCGGTCGGGATGATCCCGGACAAGGAGACCCGTGAGCCACAGCGGACACGGTGGTACAACGACGAGAACGGGGCGGTCGAGGTGGCAAACGAACTCCGGCTGGACCGGCTGGTGCCGACCCACTGGGACATGTGGAAGGGGATGAGCGCCGACCCGACGGCGCTGCACCACCACGCCGGCAGTTTCGCGTACCCCGAACGGGTCGACGTGGTTGAGGTCGGCGACCGGCTCGACCTCTGAGTGGCCCGCACGGATGAGGCCCGTACGCCCAGGTCAGTGTCGTCGGGGACCTCAGCCCCGGAGAGTATGTATCAATTCAAATTCTAATAAGCGGTAATTAAGTTTAAGACCGTCGGTGACCGGCAGTGAGACATGGCCAGCTCCCAGCCGTCCGAGGAGGTGACGGTTTCGGTCGACGGTGTAACCGTCGTCAAGCGGTTCGAGGAGGACGAATTCCCGGTTCCGGCGATCGCCTTCGAGTTCCGGTCCGCCCGCGACGAGTCGGTCACCGTCCAGTTGCGCGACGCTGTGCCGGAGGGCGTCGCCGTCGAGGATCTTGGCTTTCACCCCGAGTACGGCAGCGTGTACTGGACTGTCGGCGACGGGGGGATCACCTTCGAGCGCGAACTCGAGGCCAACGCCGCGTACACGACGGTCTACGGGATCCGTGCGACCGACACGAAGGACATCGACCAGTTCATGGTGGAACCGACCATCGAGGCAGTCGACCCACCGCTACCGGACGGTGCGGACGCCGAGGCACCCGAGGTCGACGTCGTCCCGGGCGACCAGGAGGCGGTAAAGAGCGCCATCTCCGGGGACGGGACCGTCCCAGGGCTCGAGGAGGCCGAGGAGGGCGAGGACCGAGACACCGAGAGCGAGAGCGAGGGTGAGGACGAGGCCCAGACACTCGACCTGAACGACCCGACAGCCGAGCCGGCTGAGGGGGACGCCGGGTCACGCGAGGCCGACGACTCGGAGCCGGCGGCAACCGAGGTAGCCGTAGTGCAAGCAGACGACGGTGATGCCGACGCGGGACCCACCGGCGAGGCCGGCGAAGCAGGGTCGGCCGACCGGGTGTCCGCCGACGCCGACATAGAGCCGGCGATCCGCCGGGCGGAGACCGCGGAGTCGACGGCGACGTCCGTCGACGGGAGTCTCGTGAGGGCACTCGCCGAGGAGGTCCGGCAGGACGAGGTGCCCGAGGAGGACGTGGAACTGCTCCGTGAGGCGCTCGGGACGCCCGACAGGACCGACGGCACCACCGAGGCCCGGCTTCAGCAGTTACAGCAGGACATCGCCGACCTGCGGGCGTACGTCGGTGCCCTGGACGAGTTCCTCGACGAGAACGGGACCGCCCAGCAGGTTCTCGAGGACGCCCGGGGGCAGATCGACAGCTTCGAGCGCCAGCTCGCGGAGTTCGGACAGACCGTCGACCGCGTCGAGACGAACACCGAGGAGGCGGCGACGACGGCCGAGGCGGCCGAAGCCGAGGTCGAGACCATCCACGACGACCTCGAAGGCGTAGCCGACGAGGTGGGGGACGTACAGGACAGCGTCGAATCGGTCGACGCGACGGTCGACGACGTCCGCGGTGATGTCACCGACCTCCGGACCGACCTGGAGGGGGCCTCGAGGGTCATCGCGGACCTCAGCGAGCGGACGGTGGCGTGTGAGGCGGAACTCGAGGAACTCGGCGAGGAGGTCCACGAGGGGGACACGGAAGGACGGCTTGAGGAGGTCGAGTCCACGCTCGAGGACCTCCAGGAGTGGCAGACACAGATCAAAGAGACCTTCGGCGGCTGAGCGGGAGCCGGGCCGGCGGACAGGAATCGATGGGAACCCTTTTTTTGGCGGCTCACCTCCTCGCCCACAATGACGCCGATACGGGTGGCCGTTCCACGAAAAGGACGTCCGCTCGAAGCCGTCCTCGAACGCCTGGCGGGCGACGGGTGGCAGCCGACCGCCGACCGGATCGTCTCGACGCTGCGCTACGAGAAGGCAGTCACGAAGAACCGACAGGAGGCCGAAGGCGACGTCTACGACCGTCTGGCCGAGCACAGCGACCTCGACGACCCGACCGAGCCGGAGTACACACTGCTCCGTGACGAGCGAGACGGGGTGCCCCGCCGGGTGGTCTTCGACAGTGTCACCGTCCCCGGCGAGCCCAGGATTCAGCTCGTCGGCCGGGAGGAGCCGTTCCGTGCACTCCGGAAACACGAGTTCGCACTCGGCTTCGACAGCGCCGACCTGGTGCTCGAGGAGGTCGTCGGGCTCCGTGAGAGCCCACTGACCGGCCTCGCAGAGGTCAACGACCGGATCGACCCACTGGACACCGACGTCCGGCTACGGACCGGTCTCGGCGACACGGTCCACCACACGCTGCTTGCCACACCCGCGGTCGCCGAGGGGAGCCTCGACCGGTCGTTCGTCGGCGGCTACGACGGCGGCCTCTGTGTCTCACCGCGCTACGAGCGACTGGTCGAAGCCGTGCTGGGGTCGGCTGCTCTCGATGGCATCGAGTTCGTCTACCCGCAGCCGGGTGTCGAGGAGGAGGCCGCCATCGCCGAAACAGGGTTGGGGGTCTACCTGACAGTGACGGGGTCGACGGCCCGCGAGCACGGGCTCGTCCTCGGCGAGCAGCTGTTCCCCAGCGAGACCGTGTTACTCGAGAACCGGGCCGAGATGGACACTGCCGCCGAGGCCGCCGCTCAGCTGTTCGGGCGGACTGCAACGACAGCCGCCGTCGACTGACCG
>JAQCNN010000134.1 GCA_028275005.1 Salinirussus sp. | reverse complement strand
CCGGGGGCTCATCGAGCGGGCCGCCCGCAAGGTCGATGTCGTCATCGAGGGCGGCCCGCGGATCCGCGTCGGGGCCGCCCGCTACCCCGCTGGCCCCACCTGCTACATCGACAGCTACGCCGACAACGGGATCAACCTCCGGCTGCGCTACTGGGCGGAGGAGCCGTACAAGCTGTTGACGACTCGTTCGCGGGTGCAGGAGGAGGTCTGGGGCGCGCTGGCGGAGACAGAGGCCGATATCGAGATAGCCTACCCACACACCCATCTTGTCTTCGACGAAACCAGCGGTCAGCTGAACGTCTCCACCGGTGGGCCGGGGGCGGGTCGGTCGGTCGACGGGGACGGGAACCGGCACGGGCAACACCCACAGCGGGAGCGGGTGCCACCGTCGGCCCCCGAGGAACCCGGCGACGAGGGTTAGTCCGACCCCGCGGTCACGACCTCGCAGTCGAGTTCGGTCCTCAGGTACTGCTCGATGTCGGGGTCGTCGGTGAGCCGGCGTATCATCCGTTCCCACCGGCTGGCCTGGCCCTCCCCGACCACAACGACGTCGGCGTTCCCGGCGGCGACCTCCTCGAGGATCGTCTCCTCGACGAGCAGACCGCGCCGGACGATGTAGCGGGCGTTCGACAGCGTCCCGAAGGCACGCTCGACGGCCTCCCGGAGGTGACGGCGGGTGACCCGGCTGTTGTCCTGGTAGAGATTGACGTGGAGCACCGCGAGCGCGGCCTCACGCTCCTCGGCGACCCTGATAGCCTCGTCGAGCGTGGCCGTGGAGCGGTCACTCAGGGGATACCGGACGGGGACGACGACCTCCTGCATGTGGGTCGTGTAGCAAACACCGGCACATATGCGACACGGCTTTGCCTCGCGTAGTCCGGCAAGAGCAACAGCGAGGGGACACGTCTTTTACCCCTGGCCGGGCAAGCGTGGCCATGGAACCGGTCGCTGGCCCGGACGGGGCGACACTGTACCGCGACGAACAGCCGGCGCGCCGCGGCTCGAAGGCGTCGTACTATGTCGTCTACAGCGACGCCGACCGGGAGACCCGCTGGGGGTTTTACTGCGGGAACTGCCACACACTGGACAACGCCGTCGACTCGATGGGGCGGGTCGAGTGCAACCGGTGTTCGAACCGGACGAAAGCCGAGGAGTGGGACGCCGCCCACGAGTAACCCCCGACGACCGGCACGGGCGACCTTATATATCAGGCGGCCGAATATCGACCATGTTTGTCGGGCACGGGCTGCTGGCGTTTGCCGTCGTCGCCGGCCTCGGGGCCCGTCGACTCCCCAGCGAGCGCGCGCTGCTGGCGGGAGCCCTGGCGGGCGCGTTCGCGACCGCCCCGGACGTTGACATGCTGTTTGCGGTGCTCGGCGCCGGACAGGCCACGACTGTCGGTGGCGCCGCGGAGTCGTTCTGGGCGGCCACCGACACCCTCCACCGCTCGGTGACCCACTCGCTGGTCGTGGGCGGGGTCCTGGCTGCCGTACTCGGCGCCTGGCGCGCCCGCCGACACCGGGTGGCGCTCGCGGCCGCCCTCACGGGGGCCGGGGGCCTGGTCGGGGTCCCCTGGCTGACCGGCGGGCCACGCACCGGAGCGATGGTCGGGGTCCTCGTCGCCGCCGGCCTGGGGGTCACACTGGCCGCCGAGCGGCTAGACTTTGGCCCCCGGGCGGTGGCCGGGCTCGCCGGGGTCGGCCTCCTCTCACACCCCTTCGGGGACCTGCTGGCCGGCGGGCCGCCGGAGCTTCTGTACCCGCTGGGGTGGCAGGTCGTCACCGAACGGGTCGTGCTGTCACCGGACCCGACGGTCCACCTGCTCGTGGCCTTCTTCGTCGAGCTTGCGGTTATCTGGCTGGCGCTGGTGGTCCTCCTCCGACTCCGCGGACAGCAGGTGCGGGCGGTCGTCAGGCCGCGGGCCACAGTCGGGGCGGGCTACGCGGCCGCGGTGCTCGCAATCCCGGCCCCAACCGTCGAGACTGCCCCCCCGTTCGTCGTCAGCGTGCTGGCAGTCGGTCTCGTCGGCGTCCCGATGAGCCGGCGCCCAGAGCCGCTGCCGGCGGTCGCGACCGGGCTCGCCGCGGTCACGCTGGCCGGGCTGGCGTACGCGGTCGGCTACTCGTTGGTCTGAGCGGTACGCTTTCAGGGCTCGCCGTCGAGTGAGACGCATGGAGGAGACGACCATCGACCGGCTGTTACGCGACGAACACCTCAACGCGGTGCTCGGGTGGGTCGTCGTCGCCGGGGTCGGGCTCACCGCCGTCGGCTCGGTGCTGACCGGCGACCTGCTGTGGGGTGTATTCGCCGCTGCGGTGGCCGCTATCGCGCTTTTGCCGCCGCTCGTCTCCGGGGAACCGGGGGTGATGCTCCCCTGGGAGGTGCTCGCACTCGCCGGACTGCCGGTCCTCGGGCGCAGTGTCGCCACCCTCCAGGTGACCAGCCGGGTGGGGACATACCTCTCGGTGGCCGCGCTCGCACTGATCGTCGCTGTCGAACTGCACGCGTTCACCGCAGTCTCGATGTCGCCCTCGTTTGCGGTGGCGTTCGTCGCCATCGCGACGATGGGTATCGCGGGGGTGTGGGCTGTCCTCCGGTGGACGGTCGACCTCTGGGTGGGCACCGGGTTCCTGCTGGACCCTGCGCTGAGCGAACACGCCATCGAGCGGGGTCTGATGCTCGAGTTCGTTGCCTCGACCGTCGCGGGCGTGCTTGCGGGGGTCGTCTTCGAGCTGTATATCCGCCGTCGGGCAGGGGTCCGACGTCGGCTAGGGGGCGACTGATGTGCCGGCACAGTCGGGGGAGCCATGAGGCTCCGTGACCGGCTCCGGGTCGGCCGGCGCCGGCAGAAGCAGGCCGCCTGGGCGATGGAGATTGGGCTAGTTGGTATCCTCTCTGTCGGGCTCTACCAGGGCTCGACGACGGTTGTCGTCAACGCCGGGGTCGGGCTGTTCGTCACGCAGTTGCCGCCGGTGCTCGAACGGGACTACGACATCCCGATGGACCCGGCACTGACACTCTGGATCACGAGTGCGGTCTTTCTGCACGCCTTTGGCGTCCTCGGGCTGCCGGGCAGCGAGACGAATCTCTACGGCTCGGTTCCGTGGTGGGACCACCTCACCCACGCGCTCTCGGCCTCTGTCGTCGCGGGCGTCGGGTACGCGACCGCACGCGCCTTCGACGCCCACACCGAGGATATCGTGCTGCCGCCGCGGTTCACCTTCGTCTTTATCCTCCTGTTCGTCCTCGCCTTTGGCGTGTTCTGGGAGGTCATCGAGTTCGGCCTGGGTGAGGCCGCACGCGCGGCGGGCAACCGGGCGCTGCTCACCCAGTACGGGCTCGACGACACGATGCTCGACCTGGTCTTCGACACCATCGGCGCCGTTATCGTCGCTGTCTGGGGTACCGTCCACCTGACCGACGTCGCCGGCTACATCGAACAGCAACTCGACGCCCGGAAGCCGGGCTGATTTTATTCCGCCCCCCTCAAATCGGGGTGGATGGTCCTCGAGACGGTCACGACGCTGCTCGCCGGTGCCGTCTTTGGGCTCGCGCTCGCGGCCCCGCCGGGCCCGATGAACGCCGTCATCGCCGAGGAGAGTGTCGTCTACGGCTGGCGGGCCGGCTTCACCGCCGGCCTCGGCGCGATGACCGCCGACGTCGCCTTCTTCCTGCTCTCGGTGGCCGGCGTGGTGGCCGTCGTCGACCGTGTCCCGCTGTTGCGGGCAGGGATGGTCGGGGCCGGCGGGCTCCTGATGCTGTACTTTGCCTACGGCGCCGCCCGCGATGTGACGGCTACGCTCGCCCCGGAGGAGACATCGGGGAGGAGCGCCGGCTTCCGGAAGGCGCTGGTGCTGGCACTGACCAACCCCTACCAGGTCGTCTTCTGGCTCACCGTCGGCGTTGGCCTCCTCCAGCCGGGGACCGTAGACGTGCTCGGGGAGACCCCCTACGTCGGTGACGCGCTCGCGGGCCTGCTGGTCGTCAGGACCGGGAGCCCGGCGCTGCTGGTGGGGCTGTTCGGGGGGATTGTGGTCTGGATCGTCGGCTTTCCGGCGCTGCTCGTGGCCGGGACACGGCGCGTCGGCCGGGCGACACCGGTCGTGACCGGGGTGAGTGCGGTGGTGCTCGCGGGCTTCGGTGTTGCCTTTCTCTGGGACGCCACACGCCTACTGCTGTGAGCCACAGCTTCGGGGTCGACGGCAGGGGTCTCGTGTCGGCTACTCCAGGCCGATATCGGCGACCTCGTCCTCGAGCCACTCGCGGAACCAGACGACCCGCTTCAGCCGCTGGTGGGCGATGTCGTAGGCGGTCTGGCTCTCGATGCGGTCCTTTGCGTCCTGGCCACGCTCGAGCACCCGGCCGACCATCTCGGCGGCGTCCATGTGGGTGCGAGACTCGTAGCCCATCCGCAACAGCATCAGTGCCGCGCCGTTTGCCCCGACCTTGTCGAGGACGTCGGCCTCGACGAGACACTGCGTCTCCAGGGGCAGGTTCGTCAGGTCCCCCTGGTAGGAGTGGTCCCGGACGGCGGTACAGACCTGGTCGGTAAAGGAGTCCGGGTAGTCACAGTGTGCGGTCAGATACTCGCGGGCGAGCCGGGCACCCTCCTCGGCGTGGGCGTCTTGCTCGACCTCTAGCTTGGCGATATCGTGAAAGAGGGCGGCCACACGGGTGATATCGACGTTTGCCCCCTCGGCCTCGGCGATCTCCGCCGAGAGTTCGACCACGTTCAGGATGTGGTTGAATCGGTACTCCGCGGAGTGCCAGGGGTACCACCGCATCCGCCCGCCCCCCTGCTCGCTCTCGACGCTCGCGGTCAGGTAGTCGCGGACGAACTCCTTCATCGCCGCGAACTCCGTCTCGGAGACCGGCGACTCTCGGATCTCAACACCCACAGTACCACCGCCAAACGACACGTGCGTTGTTCATCTTGCTCGTCTGAAGGTCTGTTTGACTCTTTAGCGTTACGACAATCGGGTGAGCGCTGTCCGAACGGGCAGATCGGAGTTCCCGACTGACGGTTGACAGGAGCCCGGATGCCGGGGTCCGAGCTATGGCTGCCAGGTGGTGGGCATTTATTATGATGCCGTGCGTGCGTCACAGTATGAATATTCGTATCGCAAGGCCGGGAGACAGACCGGCGGTCCGGGATGTCGCGCGGCGGTCGATGCAGGCGTCGTACTCGCTTGACCCAAAGACGATCGTCGGGGCGATCCAGGAGTGGTACGACGAGGACCGGCTGACAGCGGTCCTCGAGGACGACGGAAAGCTGTTGCTGGTGGCCGAACACGACGACCAGGTCGTCGGCTTCACCGACAGCGTCGTCACGGGCGAGGAGACCGCCGAGTTACTGTGGCTCCACATCGACCCGGACTACCGCAGCGAGGACTACGGGAAACAGCTGTACGAGGCCACCCGTGACCGGCTGGCCAACCGCGGTGCCACCACGCTTCGGGCGCGCGTGCTCGCCGACAACGCCGACGGAAACGGCTTCTACGAGCGACGGGGCCTGATAAAGGTCGGTGAGACCGAGGTCGACATCGACGGAACCCCCCACGTCGAGAACATCTACGCCGAGGACGAACAGCCCCGTCTGGAGGCCGTCGAAGGGGACGACCGGACTGTCTACGTCGACCACGAGGACCAGGAGCGGGGGTCGGTGGCGCCGTTTGATGTTGTCTACGCCAACGAGAGCGCCGAGGACCTGTACGGCTACTGGTGTTCGAACTGCGAGAGTCTCTCGAACGCGATGGACCCGATGGGGCGGATCCAGTGTGACGCCTGTGGGAACGCCCGCAAACCCACGCGCTGGGACTCCGCGTACATGTAGGCGTAGCCGTCGGGGGGCAGCCGGGACACCTTTCGCCGGCGGTCAGAACCTGATCTCGACGTCCTCGTCCGCGACCTCCTCGTGGAGCCGTTCCATCTCCGCCTGGTTCTCGGCGATGCCGGTAGTCACGAGCAGGCGGAGCGCCCGGGAGACCGTCAGGTCGACCGGGTAGAGCTCCCGTTCGGGAACGAACAACAGACGGCCCTGTGTCGGGTTGGGGCTGCCCGGCATGTAGACGTTGTAGGTCTCCTCGTCGGGCGGGGACGCGGCGTCGGAGGTCTCGGCGGTGACGAAACCAAACGAGTAGACACCGACACGGGGGTACTCGACGAGGACGACGCTCTCGAAGCGACTCTCCTGGCGGGTCAGCGCGTCCGAGACCTGCCGGACGCCGTTGTACACGACACTCAGGATCGGGACCAGCCCGATCAGCCGGTCGACCACCCCAAAGACGTACGCGCCGGCCCTGCGCTGTGCCAGATAGCCGAGGATGGCGATAACCACCACCAGAAAGGCCAGCGCGACCACCTCGGCGATGATGTCGATGTTCCCGGTGAGCGACCGGAGCCCGGTGCCCTCGATGAGCGGGGCCAGGAATCCGCGTATCCAGCCGAAGACGAACTGGAAGGCGATGACCGTCACCACGAGCGGGGCGATGAGCGCAATCCCGGCGATAAGACTCGTCCTGATCGTCCTCGTTACTCCCATGCATAACGTCCGGCCGAACCGACAAAAAGCGTGGCGCTACTCCCCGTCGAACCGGTTGATGTACCAGGGCGGCGGCCGTACCCCAACCTCCCCGAACGAGCCGTAGGAGACCGTGGTCTCGACGGTCGCCCGGTCGTCGTCGCTGACGAGGTCGTAGCTGGCCGAGAGGTTGTGGACCACCCCGCGGTTGTCGACCAGCGCGACGGCGGTGTAGTTCCGGGTGAACGTGTCGGGAAACGGCCGCGGCGTCCCGCTGGCGACGAGACGGTACAGCCGGCGACCGTCGCGCTCGACCGTTCCCGTCAGCTCGGTCTCCGGCGTGGAGAGATACCGGTCGACGACCTCGGTGCGAAACGTCTCCGGAAGCGGGCCAACGGAGCCACTGACGGGTGCCGACCGAAAGGACGTGTTCCCGTACAGCGGGGCCGCGACGTGCCACTCACCGTCCGTGAAGTAGACACTCGCCCGCCTGGTGGTGCCGTCGGCCTGGAGGGTCGCCCTCGACCGGTAGGCGTCGCCGGCGACGGCGAACATCGAGCTGTGGGTTACCCCCGGCTGTGGGAGCGAACCGAAGAGATACCGGTCGACACTGGGGTCGGCCGGTGCTGTGCTCCCGTTTGCGGCCGGCTGGTGGCGTGTGAGCCTGAGCGCGTATGACCGCCCCTCCAGGCGCTGGCTGTGTGCCCGACCCAGGACCGCGGCGTCGTCGACCCCGTCCTCCGAGATGCCGGGGGGGAGCACGTCGGCCGTTCCCTGGGGGTACGTGTCAGGGAACTCGGCGTCGTCCTCGGTGGAGACGGCTGCGGTGACCTCGGCAGCGCCGCCGGCCCCGCTCGACGCCGCGTCGATACCCGCCGCCGGGGCTGTCGGCTCGGACGCCCCCGGCCCCCCGAGCGTCGAGAGCACAACGGCGAGGAGGAGGGCTGCGAGCACGAACCCTGCCACGCGTAGCCCGGTGCCGAGGGTCGGCCCCGACAGGCGAATCG
>JAQCNN010000132.1 GCA_028275005.1 Salinirussus sp. | reverse complement strand
GAACTCGGGGTAGCCGGCGACGACGACCGCGAGGCTGGCCAGGAACGTGAACAGCACCGTCGTGACGAGTTGGCGCCACAGGTTCCCCCAGGGCGGGCTGGGGCGGACAGTCCGCATACCCGATATCCCTCGGTCGGGGAGAAGTAGTTTGCCGTAGTTGCCCGTAGGCCCGAAAGGGTGCGTTTTTAACGCTCGGCCGGCTTTCACGGGGTAATGGCAGAGTTTACCGTCGCCGTCTCGGACCCCGAGGACGGCATGACCTACCAGGTAGACGCATCCGACCAGGACGCAAACCGCTTTATCGGCCGGGAGATCGGCGAGGAGGTCGACGGGGGAGCCGTTGGCCTCGACGGCTACACACTCGAACTCACCGGCGGTTCCGACGACGCCGGCCGGCCGATGCGCGCCGACGTTGCTGGCTCGTCGCTGACCGAACTCCTGCTCGAGGGCGGGACGGGCTACGACCCGGACCGCGAGGGTGAGCGCAAACGCGTGACCGTCCGTGGCCGCGAGATAAGCGACGCGACCCGTCAGATCAACGTGCGGGTCGCCGGCCGCGGCGACACGCCGGTTGCCGACCTGCTCGAGGAGTGACCGAACGTATCCCCTCCGACCACGCGACTGTCGACAGCCACCGGGTTCACGTCGAGACTGTCGGCCGCACCAGTCGCCCGCGAATCCCCCTCCCGGACAGCCTCGACCACGGTGACGGGGAGGTGTTGTACCTCTCGCTCGAGGGGGTCGAGGCCCACGCACAGGTCACCACGACCCTCCGTGACGAGCCCGGTCTCGAGGGGGCGTACCCGGACGCACAGCTCGCCCGAACAGGCGACGGCGAGAACCGCCTCGTCGAGTGGGTCGACCGCCACGGGCTGGGTGCGGGCGACCCGCTCCTGTTCGACGTCGTGACGGCCGGCTACCAGTACGGCCTCCGGCGGCCGGGTGAGCGGGTCGTCTACGACGCGGTCCAGGCCCCCGACGACGACCTCTCGGATATCGCCGAGAAGCTCGGCTAACTGTGCCGGAGCCCCCGACACCGCCGAACGCCTCCCGTCTGCCCCCGCCGCGCGGTGGCACGCGTGAGAACACTTTTGACGATACCCGCCCCAGGACAGATAGATGGTCGAACTCACGGAGACCGGCATCGACGGACTCGACGGGATCCTGGGGGGTGGCATCGTCCGGGACTCGACGACGCTCATCTCCGGGAACCCGGGTGCCGGCAAGAGCGTCTTTGGGCTGCAGTACATCTACAGCGGCGTCGAATCCTTCGAGGAGGACGGGATCTACCTCTCCTTCGAGGAGAACGCCGAGGACCTCAGACAGGCCGCCGAGTCGATCGGCTTCGAGAACTGGCAGGAACACGTCGAATCGGGGGCGATCCGTGTCTTCGACAAGCGGGAGCTGTTGCGCGAGAACGACTTTAGCTCCTCGCTCGAGATCATTCTCGATGACCTACAGGACTCCCGCTACGAGCGGCTGGTGCTCGACTCGCTGACCATGTTCCAGCTGTTCTTCGAGGACGAGCGCGAGAGGCGGACCTACCTCCTGAAGCTCACCGACATCCTCCGGGAGAACGGCCTCACCACGGTGATGACAAACGAGCAGGGAACGGTCTTTCCGGAGACGGACATCGGCCTGGAGAACTTCCTGACGGACGGCAACATCTTCCTGTTACAGACACCCACCGAGTCGGGCGTCAACCGCTACGTCTGGGTCGCAAAGATGCGAAAACAGGACATCGATACCGACATCTTCCCGATGGAACTCGCCCAGGGCGGGATTCAGGTCCACCAGAACGCCAGCGCCTTCTCGATGCTGGGTGAGGGGGAGTCCCCCATCTGACCCGTTCAGTTATCACTGCTGAGAACAGTTTCGCCACGCTCGCCCGTGAGTCGCCGACACAGCGCCAGCCCTCCCTCCTGCCGAGACGGCCGTCTTATTTCAAATCCCAATAGCTTTAACCCGTGCCCATCACAATCGTCTGTATCAGATGGCGTCAGTAGACGTACTCCGCACGCTGGGGAACAAATACAGCGCCGAGATCCTGGAGGCCGCAGAGGAGCCCCGCTCCGCACAGGAGCTGAGCGACGAACTCGACATCCCGATCGCCACCTGTTACCGACGGATCGACGAGCTGACAGAACACGGGCTGCTGGAGCTACACGACAACGTCCTCTCGGACGACCGGCGGCGGATCAAGGTCTACCGACGCAGCATCGAGACCATCCAGGTCGCCTTCGACGAGGACCTCGCGGTCGAGGTCGAGGAGCGCTCGACGGTCACGAACAAGCTCGACGAGGCCTGGCGAAACCTCTCGGAGCCCGCCTGCACCTCCTCGTCCTGACGCCCCGCGCGGACCGGGCCCCTTTTGTTCCCCGCCCCGTTCCAGCCGGCAATGAGCCACAGTGACCGCGAGCAGTTCCTCGCCGGCGACCGCCCCGACGACGTCGCCTTTTTTCTTCACGAGGCCGCCGTCTCCGGGGTCGACGCGCTGACCGACCAGGGCGAACGAACCGAGAACGGCGTCGTCCTGGTCGTCGACGGGGAGGCCGGCCGGCAGGCCTTCCAGTCCGCGACCGGGGTCGACCCGATGGCCTTTGCTCAGGAGGCGATGGGCACCGAGGGAACGGTCGACCGGGACCTGACCGGCGGGGCCTGCCCCGACAGTGACGGGGGCAACGGCCACGAGGCACGGCTGATCTTCGCGTTCGCCGAGGCGGAAAACGAGGACGTCGAGGGGCTGTACGCCGAGGGCGACGTCGTCCACGGTTACGTCGCCTGCGAGTGTGGACAGCGCTACTCCGAGAAGTGGCTCGCCGGGGAGTGAGCAACCGACGAACGAGCGGCCCGGCCCCGCGGCGGGTTGGGACCGGTCGCGGTTCGAGGCTCTTGCTCCTGAGCGGGGACTCGACGCCGTCCGCAGCCAGCACCGCGTCGGTGACGGGTGAGACCCCTCCGGATAGACGCCTGACGGTATCACGCAGAAAAAACGTGGGGAAAAAGCCGCCTACTCACCCTCGTCCGCGAGCGCCACTCACGCGTCGACGTCGTCAGTGAGCCGCCGGAAGGCGTCCACGATCGCTTGTTTCGCGACCGCACCCTGCGTGGTCCAGTGGTGTGCGTAGTCGAGCATGTCGTCGTAGATGTCGGGCTTACAACCCGCGGCCTTCGGGTGGCCGCCGCCGTTGACCTGGGCGGCGACCTCGTGACACCGCTCGAACCCCTCGGTGCCACGAATAGAGGCGGAGCCGGCAGGCTTGACGATGACCGCGGCGTCGGCACCCTGTTCACGGAGGTTCTCGGCGACCTCGTTTTGCGAGCACCGGCCGTAGGTCACCCCGACAGTCCAGGGGCCGACCTCCCGGAGGGTCGCGCGCTCGGTCGCCTTCTCGATCAGGGCCTCCTTCTCGACGCGCTGTTCGGCCAGGAACTCCTCGGCCTCGCTGGGCAGGTCCGCGCCGTGTTCGACGACGGTGTCGATGTACTCCTCGGGGTCGACCCAGTAGGCGTAGTCCGCCAGGTCGTCGGAACGGGGGTCCTCCCGGACCCAGAGGTCGTGGTCGCGGGTGGCGGCCACGAGTTCGTGGTACCGCTCGGCAAAGTCGTAGTCGAGTTGTTCAAGGGTGACGTCGGCGGTGCAGACCTCCCCGGATTCGCCGACAACGAGGTCGACGCCGGCATCCCGGACCGCCGTTCCGAGCGCCTCGTCCCACTGGTGGTGGTCGTACCACGCGACCGACCCGACGCGGTCGGCGACGGCGCCGACCGACTCGATGTCCTCGGGGCCGTCCGGACAGAGGTCACAGACAAACAGGTCGGTCTCGGGGGTGGCGTACTCGGCGGCCCACGCCAGCGCGTCGTCGAGGTTGTGCGGGCCCGCCGGGACCAGGCTGCCGGCGCCCCGGGCGGCCCGAACCAGCGCGGTGCAGGCCAGCCCGTCGGCGTCGGGGTCGGCGATGACCGCCACGTCGCTGTCGAGTCGCTCGGCGGCCTCGCGCTCGGCCTGCTCGGCCTCGAAGGAGTCGGGGCTGAAAAAGCCCGCCCCCGGGAGGACGGACCTGCGCCCGAGCGGGATCCGGTCGTCGTCGATGAGCCAGTCGTCCATAGCAAACGGAGTAGAGCGGGCGGCAAAAGCGACGCGGTCGGCGGGCACGCCGCAGCCGCTCACCCCTCGTCGGCGAGCTGGCGGACCGTCAGGACCGGCATCGGGGCCCGTCGGACGACCGTCTCGGCGACGCTCCCGAGCAGAAAGGCGTGCTCGCCGTGGCGCCCCCGGGTGCCGGTGGCGACGAGGTCGGCGCCGACCGACCCGGCGTAGTCGATGACCTCTGTGGCCGGGTCACCCTCTCGGACGGCTGTCGTAACCGCGCCGGCGTGGTCGTCGACGAACGCCAGCGCCTCCGCGCCGGCGGTCCGGAGCGCTGTCTCGAGGTCCTCGCGGGCCTCGGGGGGTGACCCAGCCACCTCGCCGGCGTCGACGACGTACAGCGCGTGGACCGTCGCGTCGAACCGGCCTGCGAGGCCGAGTGCAACGGTGACGGCCCGTTCGGCGCTCTCGGAGCCGTCGGTCGCAACGACGACGGTGTCGAACATACTCGCCACAGGGAGGGGACAGGGCAAAAGTTGTTCGGGGCCGGCCCGGCGGCCGTGTGCCGAGACGGGTGCTCCGACCGGGGGCTTTTTGCCTCGGCTCTGTGCACACCCGGGTGTGGATATCGAGCTCGTACTCACGCCGGTCGACGGGAGCGAGGACGCCCGCCGGGCGGCCGACCACGCGGTTGCGGTTGCCAGCCGGTACGGCGCGGACCTGCACCTCCTCTTCGTACTCGACCAGCGGGTCGCCAAGGGGATCCAGGCCGGCGATGTCGACGCCGAGGCCGTCGCCGAGGCCCACCAGGAGTTCCTCTCGGCGGTGCGCGACCACCCGGAGAGCGGGTCCGTCGAGGTTACCACCTCCTCGACGGCCGGCTTCTCGACGAGCAGTCTGAGCCGGACACCGGGCAGCGTTGTGCTCGACGCCGCGGCGGAGCTCGGCGCGGACTTTCTGGTCGTCCCGCGGGAGACCCCCGAGGACGACGTGGACGTGACCATCGGCAAAGCGGCGCTGTACGTGCTTCAGTACGCCGACCAGCCGGTCCTCTCGGTCTGAACGGCCGCCCCTGCCGAGGCCTACGCCGCCAGCCGGATCCCCATCTCCAGTTCGAGCCCGCTCTCCTCGGTCGTCTCGAAGCCGACGGAGTGGTACAGCCGGACCGCGGCGTCGTTCCACCGCTCGACGGTCAGCCAGACCCGGACGAGCCCCTCCTGCTGTGCCAGGCCCAGCAGCGTCCGGACGAGCTCCGTCCCGATCCCCGCGGACTGGTAGGCCTGGAGCACGAAAATCGCCAGCTCGTAGGCGCCGTCCTGGTCCGGGACGAGCATCGCGTGGCCGACGATATCGCCGTCGACGACCGCGACGACGGTCGGACACTCGGGGCCGGTGACGGCATCGAGCCAGTCACGGATGCCGTCCTCGCGGCTCGGCGGGATCCCCTGGGCACGGTCCTCGGGGTGGAAGTCGAGATACATCCCGACCAGGGCCTCGTAGTCGTCCTCGTCGGCGGTGCGGACGGTGACCGAGCGGTCCTCCCGGTCGGTGAACTCCCGAGGTGGGGGCGGGAACTCGCCGGCCGTGTCGTCGGGAAACTGTGTCATCTGAGCAGGGTCACGGAACTGCGGGCGTTCAGGAGGACAAACTCCGCGGCGTCACTCAGACGAATCTTCCCCATCGGGCTCCGGGTGCCCCCGGGGATGACGAGCCTGTCGTAGTCACCGGTCTCGGCCAGCTCCACCAGCTGACTCCCGGGGTCGCCGTCGACCTGCTCGACACGCGCCCCAAAGCGGAGGTCGTCGAGGTGGTCCCGGACCCGACGCTCGACCGTCTCGACGTCCCTGTCCGCGCCATCCCCGGCGTAGACGGCGACGGTGAGGTCGTCGTCGGCCTCGCGGGCCCGGCTGACGACAGCCTCCAGGGCAGCCCCGGCATCGTCGCCGGCGCCGACACCCAAGAGCAGTTTCATACTAGTACCGCCGATACCGAGCGGCCAAAAGCTTCCGGTCGCGGCCGTTCTCCGGGCTTTCGTGGACCGTCCCACCGGCGACACCCTTTTTCTCGGGGCGCGCACAACGACTGGCATGCCCGACGACCCGGCCGAGCCCGACGACGCCGCGGACCGCGACGACGCCGCCGAGCCGGCCTCCGACCCTGACCCCGACTCAGACCTCCCCGAGGACGTCCGCACCTACGACCGGTTCACCAAGATCGACGGCAGCACCTACGACCGGGCCAACGACTTCCTGCGCGAGCGCACCTACATCACCGCCCGGGAGTGGGCGATCGCCCGTCTGTGTGCGGACTTCCGGACCGAGACCGGCGTCGAGATGACGAAGATCGGCGAGAATCTCCCCGAGCTCGTCCCGTTCATGACCGACACCTACACGCCCCAGGCGGTCAACCAGGCCCGCGCGAGCTTCGAGGAGAAGGTCCGGCAGGCCGGGGCGACCTTCCTCTACGGCGCGATGACTGACTTTCTCACCGCCGAGAAGCTCGACGACGTGATGTACGAGGCCACCGAGGTGGCGAAGTTCCTGCTGGAGGTCGAGGGGGTCGACCTCTCCGTCGAGGCGGAACTGGCGGCCGAGGACCGGGTTTCCGAGGTGATGCGGGAGGTGCGCGAACACTCCACGGCGCTGCGACACGACCGGGTGGCCTGCCCGGAGTGTGGACACCACTTCGACGCGACGGGGCCGGACGCCGACGCGGGCGACGACTGACCGCAGCTACCGCCCGGCCCCCTCGTCACCCTCGCGGCCCCGGGTCTCGGCCCCACCGTCGGTAGCCTCCGGCCGCCTGACGTTCGCCCCCCGATGGTCGGCGAACCCTTCGCCGCGCTCGTAGACCACTGTCCCACGGACCATCGTCCACTCGGGGAAGATGGCGTCGTGACCCTCGAAGGGCGTCCAGTCACACCTCGTGTGTAGGGCCTCCGCCCGGACCTCGGTGCTGGTCCCCGGGTCCGCGAGTACGAGGTCGGCGTCGTAGCCCTCGGCCACCCGGCCCTTCCTCTCGACCCCGAAGACCTCGGCAGGGTTCGTGGCTGTCAGGTCGCGCACCCGCTCGTATCCGACCCGGTCCGCCCGGGCCGCCGCGAGCAACAGCGGAAGGGCGGTCTCGACACCCGGAACGCCGCTGGGGGCCTCCCAGACACCCGCATCCTTCTCGGCGCTGGTGTGTGGGGCGTGGTCGGTCGCCACCATGTCGACGGTCCCGTCGGCGACCCGGTCGAGGACCCGCTGACGGCGCCTCTCGCGGCGCAGCGGGGGGTTCATCCGCCCGTCGGTGCCCAACTCCCCGAGGTCGCCCCGGGAGAGAAACATGTGATGGGGGGTGACCTCCACCGTCATCCCGGCCTCGTGTGCGGCATCGATCCCCTCCGGCGTGCTGGCGTGGGCGATGTGGACCGCAACCCCCTGCTCGCGGGCGACCTGGCAGGCCTGCTCGACGGCGGCCACCTCGGCGCGGGCGGTCCGGTAAGCCGACCAGGCGTCGGCGTCCTCGCGCCCGCGGGCACTCTCGTTGAACAGCGAGGCGTCCTCGGCGTGGACGGTGACGGGAACCCCCGCTGTGCGGGCACGGTCGAGTGCCTGCGAGAACAGCGCGGTGTCGACCCCCATGTTCCCGGTGGAGTCCGCGAGGAAGACCTCCCCGAGCGCGAACAGTGGCCGGTCGAACAGCGTCGCGGGCTCCCAGCCGTCGACGACACCGCCGTTGACCCCGTAGTCGACGAGGGCGTCGGCGGCAAACTCCGCCTTCCGGTCGAACGCCGGCCCGTCGACGGTCGGCGGGTCGGTGTTTGGCTGGTCGACGACGGTCGTCACGCCACCTGCCGCCGCACTCCTGGTGCCGGTGGCCCAGGTCTCCTTGTGCGAGAAGCCGGGCTGGCGGAGGTGGACGTGAACGTCTATCATCCCCGGGAGCAGACGCTTGCCGGTGGCGTCCCGGGTCCCCTCGCCGGCCGCCGCGTCCAGTGTCCCGGCCGCCGCGACGGCCCCGACCCGCTCGCCGTCGACACGGACGTCACGCCGCCGTCCGTCGGCGAGCGTGGCATTCCGGATGAGCATACCCACCCTCCCCCCGCGCCGCGGTTAAATCTTCGCAGACCGGCGCCGCCACGACCCCCGTTCCAGCCCTCAGATACCCTCGAAGGTATCCCGCACGACCTCGGCGTGGTCGAAGCCCATCCGCGGGAGGTCCCCGGGGTCGACGGTGTGCACGCGACGGGCCTCCTCGCGGGGCTCCGGCTGGGGGTCGTCGGCGACGGGCCGGCAGCGGTAGGCGGCGCTGACCGTCCCGCGTTCGTCGCGGTCGGGGTGGTCGTAGAGGCCGACGAACCCCTCGACCGACACGGCGAGCCCTACCTCCTCACGAACCTCGCGGACACAGGCCTCGCGGGCGCGCTCCTCGCGCTCGACGAACCCGCCTGGCAGGACCCAGTCGCCCTCGTACGGGTCGTGGGTGCGCTCCATGACGAGCACCTCGCCGTCGATGAGTACTACACCGTCGGTCGCGAGCGGTCGTGTCACAGCCACCCTTCTGTGGCCCAGAGGCGTAGCCTTGGCGCCGGCTACTGCCAGTCGAACCCTGTCGGCTCCGCCGGCGGCTTCAGCGGGCTCACCGGCACGCCCGACCGGACCTCGGGCGTATTGTACCCCCGTGGTGCGAGGTCGTTCGGGCCGTCGGGGTAGAGCGCAGCCGCCAGGGCGTGGAGCTGTCGGCGACCGACGCCGAGTTCGAACTGGCCGCCGCCGTACAGCCGGATATCCCGCTCTCGCGCGTACTCGACGGTATCGAACAGCGACTCGACGGTGCCAAACCGCGAGGGCTTGACGTTCAGCCACTCGGGCTCGAAGGGCAGTTTCTCGACCGACTCGACCCCGGTGACCGGGTAGTCCCAGGAGACCCGCTCCTCGTGGCCGTCGAACAGCGGCCGGGTCTCGTCGGTGAGCGCCGGGTCCTCGACCACCGCGTCGGGGAACGTCTCCAGCACGAGCTCGTAGAGGGCCGGGTCGGGCTCGGCGTCCACCTCCGTCCCCTCGTACAGCCCCTTCAGGTCGAGGATCCGAACGGGTGCGAGCTCCGCCACCCGCGCGGCGAGTTCCGGGGTCCACTCGGGCGTCGGGTCGAGCTTGAACGCTATGTCACCGTCGACATCGAGCACCCGCTCGATACGGTCGGTCGTCGGCGGCTCCCCGAGCCGGGTGCTGACGACAAAGCTGACCGGGTCGTCACGCCGACCGAGCGCGCTCGCCAGCGTCTCCCCGGCCTGCCGGAGCGCCAGGTCAAGCGCCGCCCCCTCGAGGGCCCACCGCCGGTAGTGCTTCGAGACCCCCCGCTCGGGCTCCTTTGTCGGAAACAGGTCGACGTCCGCCAGGGCCGACGAGAAGGAGTCGAGTGTGTACTCCCCGGCCAGGGGGAACCGGTCGGCGTCGGGGTCGGCCCCGAGCAGCGCGTCGTGGTCGGGGGTGTCGTAGGTCACGTCCTCGCCGGAACCCGCCCTCTCGGGCCCGTACAGGGTGAATACGGTCGACACCCGGGTGAAGTCACTGGAGGTCTCCCCCTCGAGCCGCGACAGGTCGTACCCCTCGACGGTCAGCGGGAGGTCCGCGACCTGGTCGTACAGTGTCATCGTCGCTCATACACGGGCCGCCCGCCTAACG
Source organism: Salinirussus sp. (assembly GCA_028275005.1). Lineage (GTDB taxonomy): Archaea > Halobacteriota > Halobacteria > Halobacteriales > Haloarculaceae > Salinirussus. Next base: position 8,286 of record JAQCNN010000132.1, on the reverse strand, counting down.
GTTGTGCCCACCGCAGTGGCTTGCACCGACGGGCCGTGCCACCGTGCGGTGCCACCGGTGTCGACGCCGATAAGCCGGTTGCGGCCCTACCACCGGTGATGGCAGTCACGCTCCCCGCGGACGTGCTCTCACAGTACTGCCGGTTCTCGCTGTACAACTCCCCCTTCGTCGCCCACGACCGCGGCTGTGCGGTCGACCTGTACCCGGGCGACGAGACGACGGCCGCGACGACCGCCCCTTCGCCGGTGGCCGGCGAGGTCGTCGACACCCGGACCGTCGCCGCCCCGCCAAAGCCCTACGCCGCCGCCAACGACCACCTGACACTGGTCGACACCGGCGACCGTATCGCCCGAATACTTCACGTCGACCCGGCCGTCGAGGCCGGTGACACGGTCACCGTCGGTGACCCGCTGGGTGACCTCGTCCGGGCAGGGTTCTTCGCCCCCTGGGTCCCGAACCACATCCACCTCGGCTTTCGCGACCACGGCGACGACCGCTACCGCGCCTCGGGGTCGCTCCCGCTGGAACTCGGCCCGGACGTCGACCTGCGGCCCGTGGACTGGGACGGGACCGGGACGGTCGTGGCCGCCGGGGAGACCTGGGCGCTGCTGGACTCACCTCCCCACCCCGCACCGGGCGAGGCCTTTGCCGGTGTCGCGGCACGCGACGACGGTACCCTCGAAGGTAACGCCGTGCTCGACGGCGGCTGCCCACACTACGAGGGTGGTGGCCGACTCGGGGCTGAGGTACCCGCTGCTGGACAGTCGGAGAACAGCACGACACCGGTTGCACTCGCGGGGACGACAGTCGGGGCTGCGGGTGGGAGACACGTCACCTGGCGGGACGTCGCGGTGCGAGCAAACGGCGACCCCGTCACCGGCCTGGCGCTGTTCTGTGGCCGTGACCGTGCGGGCGTGAAACTCGTCGGGGCGGACGCTGACCTGCCGGTCGGACGGAAGGTGCGGGTGACCGTCGAGCCAGCCGAGTAGACGCCGGCGTCGGCGGGACGGGCCGAGGGGGACAGGCGTGTGCCCGAGTGTCCCGCTATCGACCACCCACAGTTTTGCCACCCGCCCTGGAACGGCATATATGTCCCTCGTCGACACACTCAGAGCGCGGGAGGCGGCCGTCGGGAACTGGCTCTCGTTGCGGGACCCGGCCGTCGCGGAGATCAGCGCCGAACTGGGCTTTGACTTCGTGGTGCTCGATATCGAACACACACCAAACTCCCTGGAGACGGTCATCGACATGGCCCGGGCCACCGACGCTGCCGGCGGGGAGACCGAGGCGGTCGTTCGCCTGCCGTGGAACGACCCCGTCGTTATCAAACGCGTGCTCGATACCGGCGTTGCCGGCGTGATGTCCCCCATGATAGACGACGCCGACGACGCCCGGGCGCTCGTCGAGGCGACCCGTTACCCGCCCGAGGGTAAGCGGGGCGTGGCCGGCGGCCGTGCCGCCCGGTACGGCCTGGCGATGGACGACTACGTCGAGACGGCAAACGACCGTGTACTCACCGTTGCCCAGGTCGAGACCGAGTCCGGCTTCGAGCACGTCGAGGAGATCGCGGCTGTCGACGGCCTGGACGGCCTCTTTCTGGGACCGGCGGACCTCTCGGCCAACCTCGGGATGTACGGCGAGTACGAGTCCGAGGCCTTTCTCGACGCCGTCGACCGCGTAGTCGAGGCGGCCCACGCCGAGGACAAGCCGGTGGCGACACTCGCCTTCGGCCGTGAAGAGGTCGAACGCTACGTCGACCTGGGCTTTGACTTCATGATGGTCGGGACCGACACCAGCCACCTGATGGGCGGCGCCGCGACCTCGAAGGCGACCTTCGAGGATGCCGTCGACGACCGCGACGGCTGACTGCGTGTCGGCGGTGACCGCGGGTGTCGACCAGCAGGTATAATACTCGACCGACAGTCGGTGGATGGTATGACAGACCACACCGCCGCGATCGCGGGTGTGTACGAGCACCCGACCCGGAACGCCCCCGACAAGTCCACCGCCCAACTCCACGGGGATGTCGCCGCCGGGGCCCTCGAGGACGCCGGACTCACGACGGCCGATGTCGACGGCTACTTCACCGCCGGCCGGCCCGGCCGGGTCATGTCGATGGTCGACTATCTGGGGCTCGAGGGGCTCTCCTACGTGGACTCGACCGACCTCGGTGGCACCTCGTACGTCTCTCACGTCGGCCACGCCGCCGCCGCGGTCGCGGCGGGAAAGTGTGAGGTGGCACTCGTTACGATGGCGGGCCGCCCACGGTCGCGGTCCGGCGGCGGCGGCCCACCCTCCGGCCCTCAGGCGGATTTCGAGGAGACCTACGGGATCGGCACGGTCAACATGTACGCCCTCGCCGCCCGCCGACACATGCACGAGTACGGCACGACGGCCGAACAGCTCGCCGAGGTCCGGGTGGCGGCCGCCGAGCACGCCCAGTACAACGAGGACGCGATGTTCCAGGAGCCCGTCACCGTCGAGGACGTCGTCGAGTCCCGCCTGGTCAGTGACCCGCTTCACCTGCTCGACTGCTGTGTCGTCTCCGACGGCGGCGGCGGGGTCGTCGTCACCAGCCCCGCGGTCGCCGACGATCTCGACCGCGACTGCGTGTCGGTGCTGGGCCACGGGGAGGCGGTCAAACACCACGACGCCGGCGACATCGACCTGACCCACACCGGTGCCGTCGAGTCCGGCCCGCGGGCCTTCGAGGCGGCAGGGGTCACCCACGACGATATCGACTACGCCTCGGTCTACGACTCCTTCACGATCACTGTCGTCGAGACCCTCGAGGATCTTGGCTTCTGCGAGAAGGGTGCGGGCGGGGCGTTCGTCGAGGGTGGCACACTGCAGGCGCCTGACGGCGAGTTACCGTTTAACACCGACGGGGGTGGGCTCTGCAACAACCACCCCGCGAACCGCGGCGGGATGCCGAAGATCATCGAGACGGTCCGGCAACTCCGCGGCGAGGCAAACGACCCGGTTCAGGTCCCAGACTGCGAGATTGGCCTCACCCACGGCACCGGCGGGAGTCTCGGCACGCGGATGGCCAGCACCACGCTCGTCCTCGGGGGTGACCGGTGATGGCCGACGAGACGACCCTGCCGACGCCCGACGTCTCCCCGACCCCCGAGACCGAGACGTACTGGGAGGCCGCCGCCGAGGGCCGGCTGCTGGTGACCGAGTGTACGGACTGCGGTCGCGTCTACCACCCCCCGCGGGCCCGGTGTCCCGACTGTCTCTCCGAGGACACCGAGTGGGTCGAGACACGCGGTGAGGGGGAGGTCTACGCCCACTCGGTCACGCGCCAGACCGGACCGCCGTACGACGACGCGACGCCGTACGTGGTCGCCTACGTCGAACTCGCCGAGGGGCCGCGGCTGCTGACCAACATCGTCACCGACGACCCTGGGGCCCTCTCAGTCGGCCAGCCCGTCGAGGTGTGCTTCCACGAGACAGACGACGGCGAGCACGCGGTCCCCCGGTTCGAGCCGGTCTGAACGCCCGGTGTGCCTGCCGTGGACGGCCCTCCTCGGGTGTCCACCACGGCTACCACTGCGTGGGTCTGTCTATCGTATGCCACTCATACTTATATCGGTAGAACGTAATGAACGTCTATGGACTTTACTGTCCCCTCAGAGGCAAAACAGATCAACAAGGCGTTAGACGACTTTATCGAACAGGAGGTCGAGCCACTGGAGAGCGAGCACCCGGAGTATCTGGGTGAGGACTACGAGCGACACATCGTCGACGACGACCACTACCAGGTCCCCGAGTACCGCGACATCATCGAGCAGGTCCGCGAGAAGGCTGTCGAGGCGGGCTTTTACGGTATGTCCATGCCCGAGGAGGTCGGCGGCGGCGGCGTCGATATCCTCACTCGCGGAATCGTCGGCGAGCATCTCGCCAACCGGCCCCCGGGCTTTCACAGCGCCATCCTCGGGGGTGCGGGCGGTCCGACGCCTATCCTGATGGAACTCGACGACGAACAGCGCGAGGAGTATCTCTACCCCGTCATGGAGGGGGAGAAGACGACCTGTTTCGCGCTGACCGAGCCCGACCACGGCAGTGACCCACACTTCATGGACTCGACGGCCGAGAAAGACGGCGACGAGTGGGTGATCAACGGGAGCAAGTACTGGATCACCAACGGCCCCTACGCCGACTTTGCGATGGTGTTCGCCCGGACCTCCGGCGAGCCCGGCGACTACGGGGGGATCAGTTGCTTCCTCGTCGACGACGACAACCCCGGCTTCAGCGTCGAGAAGGTTCACCGGACGATGGGGCTGACGCCCGGCGGCCAGGCCGAGCTTCGCTTTGACGACTGTCGGGTCCCCGAAGGTCAGGTCCTCGGCGAGGTGGACGAGGGCTTTTCGGCCGCGATGGAGTGGATCGGTGGCGGCCGGATCAACATCGCCGCCGCCGCGGTCGGCAACGCACAGTTCCTGCTGGACCTGGCCGTGGACTACGCCGGCGACCGGGAGACCTTCGGCAAGCCTATCGGCCATCGACAGGGGATCTCCTTCCAGATCGCGGACCTGGCGACCGACATCGAACAGGCCCGCCAGCTCTACCGGTACGCCGCCTGGAAGATCGACAAGGGCGACCGCGCCCGAAAGGAGGAGTCGATGGCAAAGCTCCGCGGCGCCCAGCTTCAGAACGATGCCGCCGACGTCGCCATGCAGGTCTACGGCGGGGCCGGCTTCATGAAGAACCAGCCAATCGAGCGCCAGTACCGCAGCGCCCGTGTGCTGCGTATCTTCGAGGGGACCGACGAGATCCAGAAGCGAACTATCGCCCGTGAGCTGATCTGAGACGGCGGCTACCGAGGACGGCCACCGCCGGGAGGGGCTGTCCGGTTCAGTTGCTCCCCCGGCTCGCGTCGGCGTCGCGCTCCTCTAGCTTGTACCGCTGGATCTTTCCGGTGGCCGTCTTCGGGAGCTCATCGACGAACTCGACCTCCCGGGGGTAGGCGTGTCGTGCCTGTTGCTCCTTGACGTGTTGTTTCAGCCTCTCGGCGGCGGCGTCGGGGTCCGCGGGTTGCTCGGTCGGAACGACGAAGGCCTTGACCCGCTGGCCACGCTGGTCGTCCGGCAGCCCAATCACGGCGGCCTCGGCCACTATCGACTGCTCTATCAGGCTGTTTTCGACCTCGAAGGGGCCGATCCGGTAGCCCGAGGAGATGATCACGTCGTCACCTCGGCCCTCGTACCAGTAGTAGCCGTCCGTGTCACGGTGCGCGAGGTCGTCGGTGAGTAGCCACCCCTCCTCGAAGGTCCGCTCGGTCCGCTCGGGCAGCCCCCAGTAGCGGTCCATCAGGAGCCAGTCACGGGGTTTGACGGCTATCTCGCCGGTCTCGCCCTGCGCGACGGGCTCGCGCGTCTCCGGGTCCAACAGCGTCACCTCGTAGCCGGGGCAGGGTAGCCCCATCGACCCCGGCTTCACCTCGGTGTCGAGGCCGGCGTAGTTGTTGACCACCATCCCCCCCTCGGTCAGCCCGTAGCCGTCGTGGACGGTCAGGCCGAACTGGTCGCGAAACCAGTCGACGACCTCGGGGTTGAGCGGCTCGCCCGCGCTGTGGAGCACCCGCAACCCCTCGAAGCTCCGTCCCTCGAGCAGCTCCTCGCCGTCGGCGATGATACCCCGGTAGGCGCTGGGGGCTGCCCCCAACACCGAGATGTCGTGGTCGGCGAGGATCCCCACCCAGCGGTCGGGGTCGAACTGCCCGGCGTGGAGCACCCGGGTCGCACCGAAGGCCATCGGCCCGAAGCCCGTCGTGAAGAGGCCAAAGGACCAGCTCGGGTCGGCGGCCCCCCAGACAACGTCGTCCGGCCGGATATCGAGGACGTACTTCGTGTGGGGGTACAGCACCGGGAGCACCTTGTGCGGGAGGACAACCCCCTTCGGCGGGCCGGTGGTGCCGGAGGTGTACTGCATCGTGCAGGGGTCGGCCATCGCGGTCCGGGTGACCTCATACTCCGGCGCCCGGTCGGCGACGGCCGCCCCGTACTCGTGGTCGGCCGCCGAGTCCTCGCCGACGCTGACTGTCGTCAGTCCCGTGGTGTCGACGGTGGCGACGGTGTCGGCGTGGTCGGCGTGGTAGACCAAGACCTCGGGCTCGGCGTCCTCGACCCGGTACTCCACGGCCCCGGTCTCGAACGCGGTAAAGAGGGGGACGTGGACCGCGCCTGTCTTCCAGATCCCCAGGATCGTGACGATCGTCTCCGGCACCTTCGGGAGCAGCGTCGTCACGCGGTCGCCGCGCTCGACCCCCAGCGCCTCGAGTGCGTTCGCCACCCGGTTCGACCGCTCCTGAAGCTCGCCGAAGGTGTACTCCGCCAGGTCGCCGTCGGGGTCGACCCAGGCGAAGCCGACGTCACCGGAGCCGGCGTGGCGGTCACACGCCTCGTGGGCGACGTTCAGCTCCGCCGGCGCGTCCCAGTCGTATGTCTCCAGGGCGTCCTCCCACTCGAATGACTCGTAGACGGCGTCGTACTCCGGGTTGGCTGTCATTAACACCACCCACACGCGGCCGGGAATTATACGTTTGGGCATCCGCCCCCCGGTGTCCGGGCGAAGAACTATGCCGGCTCCGGGAGCACCGGGGGACGCCATGCAAGACATCGACAATATCGCCGTCGTCGGCGGCGGGGTCATGGGCAGCGGCATCGGACAGGTGTTCCTCCAGAACGGCTACACCGTCTCGGTCCGCGATATCGACGCGGACATCCTCGAGGCGGCCGAGGAGCGCATCCGAAGCGGTAACTACGGGCTCGACCGGGCAGTCGAGGGCGGCTACCTCACCGAGGCGGAGCGGGCGGACGCCCTGGACCGGCTGACGCTGACGACGGACCTCGGGGAGGCCGTCGAGGACGCCGACCTGCTGGTCGAGGCGGTCACCGAGGACCTCTCGCTGAAGGGGCAGGTGTTCCAGGCGGTCGACGCGGTGACCGAGGATATCCCGCTGTACTCGAACACGAGCGGCTTCTCGGTGGCGAGTATCGCAAACGCCGTCTCCGACCCCTCTCGGGTTGCCGTTGCCCACTTCTTCAATCCGGCGCCGGTCATGCCGCTGGTCGAGGTCGTCCAATCGGAGCAGACCGACCAGGCGGTCGTCGACCTGATGGAGGAGCTGTGCGAGGCGGTCGGCAAGGAGCCGGTGGTCATCGACGACGCCCCCGGCGAGTACGGCTTTGTCGCCAACCGGTGTTACGCGGCCATGCGCGAGGAGGCCCGGAAGGTCGTCGACGAGGGGGTGGCCACGGAGGAACAGGTCGACACCGCGATGGAGGAGGGGTACAACCTGCCTGTCGGGCCGTTCTCGCTCGCCGGACTCGGCGAGGAGTGGGACTGACGACCCGGTCCCACAGCCCCGTCCCCACACCACTCTTTTGCCGCCGGTCCTCGAGAGGCGCATATGGACTGGATCGGCGAGACGTTCACGAATGAGGCCGGCTGGACCCACCTGGAGCGGCTGGTCGACATCGGAAACCGGATGGCCGGAAGCGAGGGTGAGCGTCGGGCCGCCGAGGCCACCCGCGACGCACTGGCGGCGGCCGGCGCCCGAAACCCCCGGCTCGAGCCGTTCGACATCCAGGGCTGGGCTCGCGGGTCCGCCGCGGTCCACGCCGGGGGGACGAGCCAGGAGAGTATTGCCCTCCCGCGTAGCCCGTCGGGGACGGCAACCGGGGAGTTCGTCGACCTGGGGTACGGGCTGCCCGAGGACTTCGAGCGCGAGTCGCGCAGCGACTCCGACGGGTCGAGCGAGCGGAGCCCGCGAGACGGCGACCTCAAGGGCACGGTCGTGATGACTGCGAGCAACGTCCCCGACTGGCACGACCGCTTTCTCCACCGCCGCGAGAAGTACTACCACGCCGTCGAGGCCGGCGCCGCGGCCTTCGTCTTTCGCAACCACGTCGAGGGCTGTCTCGCGCCGACCGGCAGTGTCGGCACCGAGGCGGCGCCCGTCGGTGAGATTCCCGCCGTCGGTGTCTCGAAGGAGGTCGGCTCGCGGCTGGCCCGTCGCTTCGAGGGCGAGGACGTGACCGTCGAGGTCGAGGCGGACATCCACGACGCGACCAGTCAAAACGTCCACGCCGAGTTGGGCCCCGAGACCGACGACGTTGTGCTGTTGACCAGCCACGTCGACGCCCACGACATCGCGGAGGGCGCCGGGGACAACGGCGCCGGGACGGCGCTGGTGGTGGCGGTCGCCCACGCGCTCGCCGCCCGCGAGGACGACCTGGACACCCGGGTGGAGTGTGTGGTCTACGGCGCCGAGGAGGT
>JAQCNN010000120.1 GCA_028275005.1 Salinirussus sp. | reverse complement strand
GGTCGGGCGGGCGTTCACAGCGGCGGAGCCGGCCGCCGCGTGGCTGGAGGCGCCGGTGATTTATATCCGATGACGGGGCCACCCGGCACATGGCGACGCTACAGTCCCACTGCCGGACCGCCGGCAGGGTGACGCTGGTCGAGCTGTGCGTGACCGTCACCCGGCCCCGGCGGGTGCGCATCGAGAACCGGCTTGCGGGGGCAGTCTGGCCGCCCCGTACTGACGGCATCCCCGAGCCGGGCTGGGACGAGCAGGGGTTCGAGGGTCGAGCGGAGCCCGACGACCCGCTCGTGCTCGGGTACGCGAGCCCGGCCGACCCGGCCGACCCGCCCGCACACATCGTCGCGGAGGGTGAGCCAGCCGACGAGGAGCCGACACCACAGGCCGTCGTGAAGGCGCTGGGACGCCGTGAGCCGCCCCGGGAGGCGATGCCAGGGCGCGAGACCGACGGCGGTAGTGACGGGACGGAACCCGTCGAATCCCGCCCTGCCCCGGTCACGGACCTCGCCTCGGGGTCACGCCCCGGTGTCGGGGCTGGGGACGGGGGTGCCGAGCCTGCCGACGCCCCGTTCGACGCCTGGCTCGGGGCAGTCAAACGGCGTCTAGAGACCGCTGAGGACCTGGCCGGGGCAACCTCCGTCCGGGAGGCAGAGGCCGCGGTCGAGCGGGCGGGCGGTATCGCGGCGGTCAGACGGCTCCAGGAGCAGTTACAGGCGGACCACACGGCACTCGACCGGCTTGCCCCGCAGTGTTCACAGGTCCGTGAGCGTGCCGAGGGGGTCGAGGTGCCCGTGGAGGCGCTGGCGCGGCTGGCATGAAACTCGCGGTCACCGCGGGGAAGGGCGGCGTCGGGAAGTCGACCGTCGCGTACAACCTCGGCGCGGAGCTCGATGCGGTCGTCGTCGACGCGGACCTGGGGATGGCAGACCTGCCGACGCGACGGGGCCCGGACCTACACGACGTGCTCGCCGGGCGGGCCGACGCGCTCGAGGCTGTCGACGAAGCCGGTCCGGTTGCACTGTGTCCCTGTGGACGGTCCCTCGCCGGCGCCCGAGCGGCGGACGTGACCGCTCTCTCCGGGGCGCTCGACGCAATCGGTCGCCACTACGGCGCCGTCGTTGTCGACTGTCCTGCCGGGCTCGGCGGTGACACCGGCGTGTCGTTGCTCGCGGCGGACGCCTGCCTGCTGGTGAGCCGGCCCACGGAGCCGGCGCTTGCCGCCGCGGTCCGGAGCCGCGAGCTGGCCCGGGTGGTCGGGACCCCACTCGCAGGGGTTGTCCTCAACAGGGCCGAGGACGTGGTCACCCGTCCGGTCGCCGACGCGCTCGGGGCGCCGGTGACGACAATCCCCGAGAGCGACGCACTCGCCCGGGCACAGCGGGCCGGGCAGCCGGTTAGGGCCGTTGCACCTGACTCGCGGGCCACAGCACAGTTCCGCTCGCTCGCGGCCGGTGTCCGCCCGGCTCTCGAGCGGTGACCGGCGGTCACTCCTCGCGCAGTTCGGTGTAGGTCGCCCGAAGCGTCACCGGTGTGACGTCCGCAACCGCCGCGGCGGTCTCCTGTGTGAGGTCGTGGCCAAGCGCCCGTGCGGCGGTGTAGAGGCAGGCGGCCGCAACACCGCTCGGGTTGCGACCGTTGTCGACCCCCTCCTCGCGGGCACGGGCCGCGTATTCGCGGGCGTGGCGCTCGACGTCCGTCGGGAGGTCCAGCCGGCTGGCGAACCGGGCCAGATACTCCGCGGGGTCGATCGGCCCTGTCGGGAGTCCGAGCTCGCGGTTCATCGCGTCGTAGGCGGCGTCCAGCTCCGACCGGGTGGCGGTCGCCGCCGTCACGACCTCCTCGACGGTCCGGGACACCGAGGCAGTCCGGCAGGTGGCGTAGACAACGGCGGCGGCAAAGCCCTCGACCGACCGGCCCTGCAGGAGGCCCGCGTCCTGGGCGGACTCAAAGAGGACACAGGACCGGTCGCGGATGTGCTCGGGAAGGTCCAGGTCGCCCACGAGCCGGCGGACCTCGGTAAAGGCGTAGACCCGGTTGCGCTCGGCCTTCGAGGCGATCTGTGCGCGCTTGTGCTGGCGGCGCATCCGCGCCAGCCGGCGTCGTTTGCGCCCTTTCAGTCGGGTCGAGTGGCCGATCTCCGTCGAGAGCCCGCGGTCGTGGCGGGCCCGCGTCAGCGGTGCGCCCGTCCGCTCGGGTTGTGTCCGGTCGTCGTCGAACGAGCGCCACTCCGGCCCGGGGTCGATGGCGTGTTCGTCGACGACGAGCCCGCACTCCTGGCAAACTGTCTCGCACTCCCGCGACCGGAGGGGCCCGTTACACTCTGGACAGGACTGTGTTGTCGTGGCTGCCATCCTACCCGATCCTGGGTCCGGCATCCACTTTTAAACCGGAGTCGAGTGGCGGGAGTGCGGGGTGGAGACGAAGCGACCACCTACCGGTTACCGGTAGGCTCGTCAAACGTTCCGGTGGCTACCCACCGGCGTCGGCGACCCGGATTTTATGTGACGAGCGGAGCCAACTAAACCTGATGAGGCTGTCGGAGATCGCTGCCGGGATCGAGGTCACGACCGAACAGGAGAAGCGGGGTGTTGCGACCGTCGACGACACGGACGCGACCCTCGAGGAGCGGCTGGCGGAGTTCGCCGACGAGTTGCCCTGTGGTCACGAGGAGGCGGCGGTTGCGGTCAGGCAGTACGCCGCCGCCGGTAGCGTTGGCGCGGCGGCGGCTGCCGCGGGCGTACCCGCGGTCACCGCCGCGAAGACCCTGCACCTGCTCGGGGAGTCGGTCTCGCCGGTCGGCACGGTCGGGCGCGACGTGGTCCGGGACTGGGCCGCCGGCGAACTCCCCCGGTCGGAGGCCGAGGAACTCGCCCGGGTCTCCAGCGCGGCGTTCGCGCTCGCGGCATACGTCGAGACCCACGAGCCGCTGGAGGGTGCTCGGGCAGCCGTCGAAGGCGTGCTGATGCGAGAGGGGCACAACAGGCTCGACCGGCCGGACAGCGCGGTCGGCGACACCCCGGACCTGCGCTGACCGGTTGTTTAAACGCCTGTTTGACTCTACGTCGGTTATACCCGCACCCCGGTCCAAGTCGGCAGTGTATGCCACGTGACTCACTTGTCATCGCCGGCGTCGCGGCCGTACTCGTGCTCGCGACAGCAGGGGCCGTCGCCACCGGGCTCGGCACCGCCGGCGCACAGTCGACTGTACAGCCGGCCGACCAGTCTATCTCGGTCACCGCGACCGGGAGCGCCGACACCAGCCCCGACCGGGCGGTCGTCCACGTCGCAGCAACCGCACAGGGCAACAGCTCGGTCGTAGTCCGTGACGCCCTCGCCGCCAACAGCGAGGCGCTCCGGACGGCCCTCGACGAGCTCGGTGTCGACTACGAGACGACCGAGTACCGGATCAACGCCGTCGACGAGCGCGAGCGCCCACCCCGTGAGGAGAGGGCGTCCGCCGAGTACCGTGGCGTACACGCCTACCAGGTGACCCTGGAGACCACCGACAACACCGGTTCGGTCATCGACGCCGCGGCCGAGGCCGGCGCGGAGGTGACCGACGTGGAACTCACCCTCTCCGAGGAGCAGCGCACCGAACTCCGCGAGGACGCCATCCAGGCGGCGATGACCGACGCCCGCTCGCAGGCGGACACGATCGCCGCGGCCGGTGACCTCCGGGTCGACAGCGTCGCCACTGTCGACGCCTCTCAGGGGCGCTATGTCCCGGTGCGCTACGAGACAGCCGACGCGGGCGGCGCCGCCAGCGAGACCGTCGTCTCGGAGGGTTCGGTGTCGGTCACCTACCGCGTCGGGGTCACCTACAACGCGACAGCCGCGTAGCGACCGGCTGCGCCTTTAGCCGCGGTGGGTCGCCTGTCTCAGCCGTCGAACAGCCCGTCGAGTCGCCCGCCGGACGGGAACTCGAGGGCGAGCGAGACGTCGGCGGCCCGTTCGGCCGCCGCGGCGACCGCGGGGGCGAACGTCTCGTCGGGTGCCAGGCAGACAGGCGGGTCTGCCGTCCGGTTGCGCTCGGCCGCCGGGACGGCGGCGTCGGCCTCGGTGACGACCGCCGGCGCACCGCTCCGGTTGACCAGGACCGTATCGGCCGCGGTGCCGACGTCCTGCAGACGACCGCGGGTCCGGGCGAGGGCGTCCGCGCCACGCTCGGAGTCGGTCGTGACGACCGCGACCCGGTCGGCGGCGGTCACGGCCGCGACGGCCTGGTTGGCCGCGACCGGCGGCGTGTCAACGAGCACGAGGTCGTGTGAGAGCGCAGCGGCGGCCATTCGCTCCTCGAAGCGCTCGACGGCGCCCGCGGTCTTTGCACGGGCGAGTCGCTCGAACGGGGCCCGGGCCGGCGCGAGCGCGAGTCGCCCGGCGGTGTCGGCCGGGTGGTCGACCAGCGCCGCCGCCAGTTCGCGGTCCTCCGTCACGACCTCGGTGATGTCGGTGCCGAGTTGGCCGTCGACGTACGCCGCGAGGCCCTGTGTGGCGTACGCCGCGTCGAGCACCGCGACATCGTAGCCTGCACGCGCGAGCGTCCCGGCACACTCGACTGTCAGCCGGGTCGTCCCCACCCCTCCTGCCGCGCCGGTCAGCGCGACTGTAGCTGTCATGTCCGAGGCTGGTGGCCTGTCCGGTGAAAAAGCTACGCCTACAGTTGACCCGCCACGTCCTCGGCCACCGCGGCGAGTTCCGCGTCGTCTGCCTCCCCGGGGCCGCCAAACAGGGCGTGGACCGGCTGGCCGCCGTCGTCGGGGGAGCGGGGGACGATGTGGGCGTGGACGTGGGGCACCTCCTGGCCGGCCGCCTCGCCGTTGTTGTACGCGATAGTGCTCGCAGTGGCGTCGACGGCCGCCTCCGCCGCCGGGGCGACGGTGGCGATGGTCCGCCCCACCGCGCCCGCGACCGTCGCGGGCATGTCGTTGACCCGCTCGTGGTGGGCCTTTGGAATCACCAGCGTGTGCCCGCTCGCGAGCGGATTCGCGTCCAGGAAGGCGTAGGTGGCCTCGTCCTCGTAGACCTCGTAGCTGGGGATCTCACCGTCGACGATCGAACAGAAGATGCAGTCGTCCATAGCTATCCGGTCGGGCGGGTTCGGCAAGAAGCTTACCCGTCTCCCGCCTCACAGCAGGATCTCGACCTCGTAGCCGGCTGCCTCCAGCGCGCCGGTGAGTTCGTCGACGTGGTCCGGGCCACGGGTCTCGATGGCGAGTTCGACCTCGGCGTCGTTCATCGCGACGTTCCGCGAGGTGCGGTCGTGCTGGATGGCGTAGATGTTGGCCCGGTGGGCGGAGATGACGTCAGTCAGGTCCTCCAGCGCGCCCGGCCGGTCCTGTAACGTCGTGCGGAGCCGGAGATACCGGCCGGTCTCGACCAGCCCCCGTATGAGCACCGTCGTCAGCGTGTTCATGTCGATGTTCCCGCCACAGAGCAGTGGTACGACCGTCTCGTCGTCCTCGTACGCGAACGCCTCTGTCAGGAGTGCCGCCAGCGGGGCCGCGCCCGCCCCCTCGACGAGTGTCTTGCCACGCTCGAGGAGGGTCGTCAGCGCGACGGCGATGTCGTCCTCCCCGACGGTCACCACCTCGTCGACCCGCTCTTTGATCACCTCGAAGGTCTGCTCGCCGACGCTCCGCGTGGCGATCCCGTCGGCGATGGTGTCGACGGAGTCGAGGGTGACCCGCTCACCACGCTCCAGCGAGCGGGGGAGGCTTGCGGCACCCTCGGCCTGAACCCCAACCACACGGGCCTCGGGGTTGTGGTCCTTGACCGCGGTGGCGACCCCACTGATGAGGCCGCCGCCACCGACGGGCACCACCACAGTGTCGACGTCGGGGCAGTCCTCGACGACCTCCAGCCCGAGGGTTCCCTGGCCGGCCATCACCGTCTCGTCGTCAAAGGCGTGCAGGTAGTACCGTTGCTCAGCTGCCTCGACCTCGCGGGCACGCTCGGCGGCGGCGGCGTAGTCGACGCCGTGGAGTTCGACGGTGGCGCCGTAGCTGCGTGTGGCCTTTACCTTCGAGACGGGGGCGTTCTCGGGCATCACGACCAGCGAGTCCACCCCCAGCCGCGAGGCCGCCAGTGCCACCCCCTGGGCGTGGTTGCCCGCACTCGCGGTGACGATCCCCGCCTCACGCTCGGCCTGCGAGAGGGTGGCGATCCGGTTGGTCGCGCCGCGGATCTTGAACGCGCCGGTGCGCTGGAAGGTCTCCAGTTTCAGCCGGATATCGGCCCCCGTCAGCTCCGAGAAGGTGTGAGAGTACTCTAAGGGGGTGTGTCGTGCCGTCTCCGCGACCCGGTCACGGGCCGCATAGACGTCCTCGGGGTGAAGCATACGTTCGGTAGACCGTCGCGGGTGAAAACTCCGGGGCCTGGCGGGCGGCCGCACGGTCTCTCGCGTGGCGCCAACCGACACCGGAAGGACGTGTGACACGCAGTCGCGACTGCACGCCAACCGAGCGACTATCAGTACTTAAACCCACGGGGCACGTGTCATCGAGGAAACCACACGACAGCGCCCGGATCTGACGGCCGTCAGACGGGCGGCACGCGGCCGTCATCGACCTAAGCCCGGGCGGGGGCAGACAGCAGGCACATTGTGCTGACCGGGAGTCTTTTGCCCGGCCCGACCCGGGGTGTGAGCGTGCCACGCGAGTCACCCGCGCCGGCGGCGGTTGCCGACGAGTGGGCGGAACTGCTAGCGGACGCCGAGGCGATGGCCGGTCGTTACCGGGAGGAGGGGTGGACCGCCGTCGTCGCCACCACCCGCGACGCCGCCGCGGTCGACGACGAACTGTTCGGGCTCGACGTGCTGGTGCCCGAGGAGGAGTACGAGCGTATCGAGGAGATAGTCGAGACCGGGGCGGTCGACCGGACCCACGCGTTCCGGACCGACGCGGCGGGGGTGCGGCTGCTGGTCGTGGTGGCCGAGGCAACAGCCGCCGAGGAGGCCGTCTTCCTCCCGGCATACCTGTCACTGGAGGACGTCGAGACCCTGCGAGAGCGCGCCGACACCGAGGGTGCGATGTACACACACGTACGAACCCTGGCAACCGACACGCGGGTGACGGTGCAACACGAGGACCCCGAGCTGTTTCTCTGAGACCGCAACAGCACAGAGCCAAACAGGGGCTGGTCGAGCGCGCCGGGTGAGGGCTCTTACCGCTCGTCGGTCGGAGTAAAGTCGCGGTCCTCCGGACCCGTGTAGCGGCCGCGGGGCCGGATGAGCCGGTTGTCGGCCTGGTACTCGAGGACGTGACCGAGCCAGCCGCCCGCCCGCGACATCGCGAAGATGGGGGTGTACATGTCGACGGGGATGCCGAGCTTGTAGTAGACGGCACCGGAGTAGAAGTCGACGTTCGGGGCGATGCCGCTCTCGGGCAGCCCCTGTTCGTCGGTGAGATAGGCCTCGATGCCGGTCGTGTAGTCGAGCCACTTTGTCTCGCCGTCAGCCGTCGAGAGGTCCTCGAGTTTGTCCTGGAGGATCGCCGCCCGGGGGTCCTTCGTGCTGTAGACGCGGTGGCCCCAGCCGGGGACGCGCTCGCCGGCGTCTGACTTTTCTTTGACCCACTCGACGGGGTCCATGCCGCTGTCGTCAAGATCCAGGAGCGCCTCGATGACGTCCTGGTTGGCGCCGCCGTGGAGCGGCCCGGACAGCGCGCCGATACCGGCGGTGACCGCGGAGTAGACGTCCGCGAGCGTCGAGCCGACAACCATCGCGGTGAAGGTGGAGGCGTTGAGCCCGTGGTCGGCGTGGAGGATCAGCGCCATGTCGAAGGTCTCGGCGGCAACCTCGCTTGGCTCCTCGCCGGTGAGCATGTAGAGGAAGTTAGCCGCATACGAGAGGTCCGTGCGGGGCTCGATGTGGGCCTCGCCGCGGCGAAAGCGGTCGTAGTTTGCGAGGACAGTCGGGACCTTCGCGACGATCCGCCGGGCCTTCCGGCGGGCGGCGTCACTGTCCTCCGGGTCGGCGTCGTGCTCGGGTTCGTTCGTCGAGAGCATCGAGACGCCGGTCCGGAGCGCAGCCATCGGCCGTTCGTCGGCCTCCGCCAGGTCCGCAAGCGTCGTGAGCACGCTGTCGGCGACGCCGCGCTCGGCCGCCATCGGCTCCGCAAAGTTCGCGAGCTCGTCGGCGGTCGGGAGCTCCCCCTCCCAGAGCAGGTAGAGCACCTCCTCGTAGCTGGCCCGGCGCGCGAGCTCCTCGATGTCGTACCCGCGGTAGACGAGCCTGCCCCCGTCGCCGTCGATGTAGCTCATCTCCGACTCCGCGGCCAACACACCCTCCAGTCCTTTGTGAAGTTGTTCGACCATACCGCCAGCCTTCCAACCTGCGGGGAAAAAACATTATCATTCGTGCGCCGGAGGCGGGTCCCGGCGTTCGACCGCGCTGGACAGGCGTGGCGTTCTCCGCCACACAGTCGACAGGCGTCCAGCGACGCGCCGGCAGGCAACGCTTTTGCCCCGGGGGCGCGGACTGACCGTTATGTCCGACGGGGTCGGCTACGAGCCGGTCAGTGTCAAGGCCGTGCTGGCCGAGATGAAAGACACCGCCGAGCTCCTCATCGACCTCTCGTACTCGGCGGTGTTGCTCGACAGCGACGAGGTGGCCGCCGAGGTGCTCGAACTCGAGGAGAGGATGGACGTCCTCCAGTTGCGCGCGCGAATGAGTCTCCTAATGGCCGCCCGGTCGCCCGACGACGCCGAGGGGCTCGCACCCGTCCTGGGGGTGGTGGGCGCCGCAGAGAAGATCAGCGACGCCGCCGGCGACATCGCAAAGGTCGTCCTAGAGGAGGTCGGCCTGCCCGCCGAGCTCCGGTGGGCACTCCCGGAGGCCATCGAGACACTGGTCCGGGCGGAGCTTGTCGCCGACTCCTCGCTCGCCGGGGAGACACTGGGCGGGCTAGCCCTGGAGGCGGAGACGGGTGTGCGGGTCCTCGCGGTCCGGCGCGCCGAGGGCTGGCTGCTCAACCCCGACGCCGACACCCGTCTCGGGGCCGGTGATATCCTCCTGATCCGTGGGCCGGAGACGGGCATCCAGGCGGTCTACCCGGACGTGACCGGCGAGCCCTACGAGCCCCCCGAGCCGGTCGAGCCCGAGGTGGCGGACCTGGACCGGGCGGTCGACTCGATCGTCCTGATGAAGGATATGAGCGAGCTCGCGGTCGACCTGGCCTACGGGGCCGTGCTCTTCGACTCGGAGAACCTCGCCGAGGAGGTGTTCGAGCTGGAGGCGGAGGTCGACGCCCTCCAGTCCCGCTTTGAGGCCTGGACGCTGCGGGCGGCCGCCCGGGTCGAGGACCCCGTCTCGCTGCGCGGGCTCGTCCAGTTCGCGGGGGCGGTCGAGGTCATCTCGGACGCCGCCTTGGAGATCAGTGAGGGGGTGCTCAGGGGGATCGGCACCCACCCGGTCGTCGAGGAGGCCGTCCGGGAGAGCGACGAGGTGATCGTCCGTCGCGAGGTCGGCGCCGGCGCGGAACTGGACGGGACGACACTGGGGGGGTTGACGGTGAAGACCCGGACCGGGATGCGGATTATCGGGGTCCGGCGGACCGACCCCGAGGCCGACAAGCTGTGGGTGCTCTCGCCGGGCCCCGAGACCCGGCTCGACGCCGGGGATATCGTGCTCGCAAAGGGCCCCCGAGGGGGGGTCGACCGGCTGGCCGAGCTACTGTAGCTCCCGGGAGAGCCGGTAGGCACGGTAGGCCAGCAGCAGGGTCGTTGCCAGACCGCCGAGGGCCATCGCCAGCACGAAGGCAAGCGCCCCGTAGTAGACCGGCGAGCGGGTCGTCGCGCCGGGCAGCAGCACAAAAAAGCCAAAGACGGCAGCGGTGACGACGATACCGACGGCAAACCCCACCAGCGCGTTTCGCCGGGCGTCGAGCGCCTCGAGCAGCCGACCCGGGCCCGTCTCGTTTTCGCTCACACAGCTAGTAGTGCCAGCCACCACTAAGCCGCGTCGGTCCCACGGCGGCGACGGGACCCCCGTCAGCCGGGACGACAGGGCGTGGAGAGCGCCAATCGAACCGCTAAAGAACGTGGGGGCCTCCGTACCGGTAATGACGAGTCTGGGTTCGGCGCAGGCCGCTCCTGGGGAGGTCGACACCGGCCGACTCCCCATCGGCGAGAGCCGCGACGGGGCGGCGGTCGGCCTCCCCGTCGCCGTCGTCAACGGGGCACGGGACGGGCCGACGCTCTACCTGCAGGCCGGCAGCGACGGCGACGAGCTCAACGGCGTCGGCGTCATCAGCCGGGTTGTTCCACAGCTCGACCCCACGAAACTCGCGGGGACACTGCTGGTCGTCGGCGTCGCCAACTACCACGCCTTCCAGGTGGCCGAGCACCGCAACCCGATCGACGACACCAAGCTCAACCGCGCCTACCCCGGGGACAGCGACGGGACCTCCTCGGAGCGGGTCGCGGCCGCCACCTTCGACCCCGCGACCCGTGCGGACCTGGTGCTCGACCTGCACCAGGGGTCGACCTCCCGGATGATCGAGGAGGTCCGGGTCCGGTGTGGCTCCCGACACCGGCTCCACGACGAGTGTCTCGAGCTCGCGAAGGTCTTTGGCTGTGGCTACGTGCTCGACCAGCGGGGCCCGGACGGCCAGCTCGCCCGCGCCGCGCCGGACGAGGGGGTGCCGACGGTGGACCCCGAACTCGGCGGCTCGGTCGGCTGGGACGAGCAGGCCATCCGGAAGGGTGTCGACGGGGTGTTCAACGTCCTGCGGTACTACGACCTGCTCGATGAGGAGGTCGCCACCGAGCGCCAGACCCGTGCCAACGGGTTCGAACAGTACGGCGCTCCCGCAGGCGGGCTCGTCGACCTCGCAGTCGACCTCGGCGACCGGGTGTCCCGGGGGCAGACACTGTTTACCGTGACCGATGTGTTCGGCTCGGTAAAGGCCGAGGTGACCGCGGATTCGAGCGGCATCTTCTGGCGGACACGCCGGCTCCCACAGGTCGCCACCGGCGAGTACATCTGCTCGGTTGGCACCGACGTGGACACGTACTGAGCGGACGGGGAATTAAGTGTGCCGCCGGGTCAGGTCACCGTATGGAGACGCTGCTTCTCGACCCGTCGGACGTGACCGAGAGCGCCTCGATGGGGCGGGTTATCGACGCCGTCGAGGGCGCCTTTGCGGCCGACGCCCGTGGGGACACGGAGATGCCCGCAAAGTCCTACATCGACCTCCCCCAGCACGACGGTGACTTTCGCTCGATGCCCGCCTACATCGACGCCGGCGACTGGGAGGCGGCGGGTGTCAAGTGGGTCAACTCCCACCCGGAGAACCCCAGCCGTCACGACCTGCCGACGGTCATCGGGACGATGGTCTACTCCGACCCGGTGACGGCGCTCCCGCTCGCACTGCTGGACGGGACCACCCTGACCCGGTTACGGACGGGCGCGGCCGCCGCTGTCGCCACCCGTCACCTCGCCCGTGTGGACGCCACCTCACTCGGGTTGGTGGGCGCGGGGGTCCAGTCCTACAGCCAACTGGAAGGGGTTGCCCAGGTCAGGGATATCGAGACGGTGGTCGTCGCCGACCGCGACGCGGCGGCCATCGCGGCCTTTCGTGAGCGCTACGGCGGGGCCTACGAGGTCCGGGAGGGGACGGTCGACGAGGCCGC
Organism: Salinirussus sp.; assembly: GCA_028275005.1. Lineage (GTDB taxonomy): Archaea > Halobacteriota > Halobacteria > Halobacteriales > Haloarculaceae > Salinirussus. The sequence goes on along the minus strand of JAQCNN010000120.1, from coordinate 713 downwards.
CGCCTGCGACGTCGTCTCGACGACGACACCGGTTCGCGAGCCAATCGTCACCAGCGTCGGCGAGGACACCCACCTCAACGCGATGGGGGCCGACGCCGAGGGGAAACACGAGGTCGCCGACAGCGTGCTCGAACAGGCCACGCTCGTCATCGACGACTACGACCAGTGCACCCACTCCGGAGAGATCAACGTCCCCTGGGCCGAGGGCGTGCTCGACGGCGAGGATATCCACGCCGAACTCGCCGAGGTGGTCGGCGGAGGGGCGGCCGGCCGCGAGGCCGACGACGGTGTCACCGTCTTCGACTCGACCGGGCTGGCGATCCAGGACGTCGCCGCCGCCCACGTCGTCTACGAACAGGCCCGCGAGGACGGGGTCGGAACCGACTTTGCCCTCGTGGGCACTGACGGCTGAGCCGCACCGGTGCCGGCAGTTGCGTGCCGGACCACCGGGGTGTCGACGCCGGCCGCCCAAGGGAAAGGTATAGCACCGTCGGTATCCCAACAGATGACACATGAGCACCGGAAGCGGAGCGCAGCGCGAGCGGGGGTTCGACCACACCGACATCGAGTCCAAGTGGCAGCGCGTCTGGGACGACGAGGAGGTGTTCCACATCGAGGACGACGCCGAGGACCCCGCGTACGTCCTGGCGATGTTCCCCTACCCCTCCGGGGAGATGCACATGGGTCACGTCCGCAACTACACGATCACCGAC
>JAQCNN010000110.1 GCA_028275005.1 Salinirussus sp. | reverse complement strand
TGACGACGGCCCACACCGGCAGGCGCGGTCAGTCGATGAGCACCCGGTCGGTGAGCCAGTGTTCGTCGAGTGGGCCATCCCGCCGGTTCGAGAGCCCGAACACGTAGGTCACCGTCCGCCCGTCGGGGCCGGTGAGTGTGACACGCTGTTCGGCGGTGGTCCCGTCCCGTTCCATCGGTCCAGCTGTCGCCTCGACGTGGTCGACCATCGGGGCGTACTGCGGGCCGGTGACCATCTGTACGAACTGGCCGAACGGCCCGGTCGCACGCCGGTTCGACGGTGAGGCGAAGTTGTACGCCGTGCCAATCCCCGCGTTCTCGAACGGGTCGTCGTTCGTTGCCAGCGCGGACAGTTGAACGTTGACGACCCGTTCGGGCCCGTACTCGGGGTCCGGTGTCGGGAGGTCGGCGATCGGATAGTCGTCCATCGGTAGTACACCCACTATTAGTGGAGGAGCGGCATCAACCGCTCGGCGGTCGTGACGGTCAGGGCACCCGGAAGACGCGAACGGTGTCGCGCTTGCCGGGCTCACAGACCAGCTGGGCGAGCCCGAGGTCGGTGAACACCGTCTTCCAGTCCCGGTAGTACAGCGGGAAGTCGTCCCGGACACAGCTCACGTCGTGTCCCGGCCCGCCTCGCTGTGGGCTGTTCCCCTCGTTTTCGGCCGTGACGAGCAGGTCGCTCGTGACCCTGGTGAGCTCCTCGAACACCCACTCGTCGTCGGGGTGAATGTGCTGGAGGGTCTCCACCGAGTAGACCACGTCGAACTCGCCGTCCCCGAAGTCGGGGACGACGTCCTCGAGTGCGCCGGTGTGGAAGGTGCCAGCCTCGGCCAGCCCGGGGAAGTACTCGGCCATCACCTCGAAGGACTCCTCGTTGATGTCGACGCCGGTGAGATTCTCGAAGCCGCTGTCCCGGAGGTGGGCGAGGTGGCGCCCGGAGCTACAGCCGACCTCGAGGACCGCCGCACTCTCGGCCGCGTAGTACGAGAGCACGTCCGCGAGCGTCTCACTCACCTCGTTGGGGCCGATCTCGGCGTAGTACGTCGGCGAGAACTCCCCCGACCGGTCGGCCCAGCTGCGGCGGGTCTCCTCGGGTTCCATAGCCGGTCAGACACGCTCCGGACGGCTAAACGCACGGATCTGTCCCCGTGTCCGGCCGTCGGCACACCGGCCGCCGGCGCCAAACACGACTGCCGACGCCCAAACGTACAACTACCGACCCGGAGTAGCGGGCCTGTATGACCGACCCCGACGAGGACGGAACACACACGGTGGAACTGTCACTCTCCGACGCCGAGTACGACCGGCTGCAGGCGGCAGACGACACGCCGGAGGGGGTCCTCGCGGAGGCGCTCGACCGGGAGCTACGCGTCCGGAACGGGGTCGAGGCCGCCGAGACACGCCGGGCAGGGGAGGCCGACGAGCCGCTCGACGTGCCGCCACCCGGGCCGCTGTCTGACTCCCCGGTCGGCAGCCTGCTCGGGTGGGAGGTGGAGTCGGTCGGTGACGGCGAGGCGGTCCTCTCGATGGAGGCGAACAGCCGCCACGCCAACCGCGGCGGCCCGGTCCAGGGTGGCATCATCACCGCACTGGCGGACACGACCACCGCCTTCGCGTTCATGACGACCCTCGAGCGCGAGGAGTCGACCACGAACATCGAGCTCAAGACCAACTTCCTGCGACCGGTCTTCGAGGACCGGCTCGAGGCGACGGCGACGGTCGTCGAGCGCGGCCGGACCATCGGGATGGTCCAGTGTGACGTTCACAACTCGGCGGGCAAGCTGGTCGCACGACTGTCGACGACCTACATGGTCCTGCGGGGTGACCGGGGTGACGGGGGGTAGCACCCCGCCCGTCGCCTGCGCGTCTACGGCGTAGCCCGCGCCGTCCCAGTTCCAGTTTTGGATCCGGTCCGGCCTCGACTCCGACGTGCTCGCCCACTTACGGCACTGTCGGCTGTTTCACTCGGACCGGACCGCCGGTCCGCCAGATTAGTCGCTGATACTCTCGGCCCAAACCGTTATGCCTCCGATTCTCGATACTAGTATAATGGCCGTGCTGGCTGCCACGGAAACCCGTGTCCTCCACGTGGACGACGACCCAGGCCTTGTCGACCTCTCCGCCGAACTCCTCGAGCGCGAGCGCGAGGGGCTGGTCGTCGAGACCGCAAGCGGCGCCGCCGAGGGGCTCGAGGTCCTCTCCGAGGAGCCCGTCGACTGTGTCGTCTCGGACTACGAGATGCCCGGCCGGGACGGCATCGAGTTCCTCGAGGCCGTCCGCGAGGAGCACCCGGACCTCCCGTTTATTCTGCTCACGGGACGGGGCAACGAGCAGGTCGCCGGCGAGGCCGTGTCGGCAGGCGTGACCGACTACCTCCAGAAGGGCGGCGGGGTCGACCAGTACGCGCTGCTCGCGAACCGGGTGGTCAACGCCGTCGAGCGGGCGCGCGCAGAGCGGGCCCGCAAGCGCCAACTCGAGGCCATCGAGGCGGCACAGGAGGGGATCGCCATCCTCGACGCCGATGGCCGGTTCACATACGTCAGCGAGGCCTACGCCGACCTCTACGGCTACGAGCCCGATGCGCTTGTCGACGAGCACTGGGAGTTACTCTACCCCGACGACGAGGCGACGGTCGACCGCGAGACGGTCCTCTCGACCGCCCGCGCGGAGGGTCGCTGGCACGGCCGGATAGCCGGCCTCCGAGCCGACGGGACGACCGTTCGCGGGGACCACGTGGTGTCGGCCACGGCAGCCGGCGACATCGTCTGTGCCGTCCGGGACGTCTCCGACAGCGAGCAGTCCGACCCGGACACGACCCGGTACCGGCAACTCATCGAGGCGATGGGTGACCCGGTCTACGTCCTCGACGCCGACGGCTACTACACCTACATCAACGAGGCCTTCGTCGAGACCTTTGGCTACGAGCGCGGGGAGTTGCTCGGCAAACACGCCTCGCTGCTCGTCTCCCAGCCGGACTTCGAGCGCGGCACCGACCGTATCCGCGGGCTGCTCGGGGACGATGACCGACAGACCGCCACCTGGGAGCTCGAGACCACCACCGCCGGTGGCGAGGCGGTCGTCGTCGAGAACCACCTCTCCCTGCTCCCCTCACCCGACGGGGAGTTCCGTGGCAGTATCGGCGTCGTCCGCGACATCACCGACCGCAGTGCACGCGAACGGGACCTGCGCCGCTACGAGCAGCTGGTCAACGGGATGCAGGCGGCCGCCTGTCTCTACGACGAGGACGGCCGGTTCGTCGTCGTCAACGACCGGCTTGCGGCGCTCTACGGGACGACCCGCGAGGCACTCCAGGGGCGCCAGAGCGCGCTCGTCTCGACGGTCCGTGAGCAGCGCGAGGGCGACCCCTACGAGGCGCTGCTGGCCGGCGAGCGCGAGAGCGTCAGCGGCGAGGTGACCGGCGAGTTCCCGGGACAGGGGGCTGACACACTCTCCTACCGGCTCGTGCCGCTGTCCGTCGACGGTGAGGTCGACGGCGTCGTCGGCGTCGCCCGGGAGGTGCCCGAGCAAAAGCGCCGCGAACAGCGCTTAGAGCGCCAGAAGGAACGCCTCGAGGAGCTGCTGCGCGTCGTCAGCCACGACCTCCGAAACCCGCTCAACGTCGCCCGAGGCCGGCTCGCGCTGGTCCGCGAGGAGGGCAACGGCACCCACGTCGACACCATCTCGCACGCACTCGACCGGATGGAGCAGCTACTCGACGACCTCACGACACTCGCACGGGAGGGTGACGCAGTCGAGGAGACCAGCCCGGTCGACCTCCAGCAGGCCGTCGAGGGCTGCTGGCGAAACGTCGACACGGCCGACGCGACCCTGGTCACCGAGACTGACCGGGTACTCAGGGCCGACTACGGCCGTCTGCAGCGGCTACTCGAAAACCTCCTCGGCAACGCCGTGGAGCACGGTACAACGGGTAGTCAGGGACAGTCGGGTGCCGCCGAGCACGGTGACGGGGGCCTGACGGTGACGGTCGGAAGCCTGCCCGACGGCTTCTACGTCGCCGACGACGGGGCCGGGATCCCCCCCGAGGAGCGTGAGGAGGTCTTCCAGGGCGGCTACTCGACCGCCGAGGAAGGCTCCGGGCTCGGGCTGGCGATCGTCCGCGAGGCCGCCGAGGCCCACGGCTGGACGGTCACCGTCACCGAGAGTGCCGACGGCGGCGCCCGCTTCGAGGTTGCCGGCGTCGACACCGTCTAACCGGGCCCCGCGCTCAGAGGTCGACCCCGCCGCCGGACTCGAGTTCCAGTTCGCGGGCCAGGTCCCGGGCTGCCCCGGAGCTGATGCGCTTCTCGGCGGACCGCTGGTGGGCGTGGGTCCCCTCCAACTCGCAGACCTTCGCGGCCCAGGGGGCGATACTGTCCGCGCCCGACGCGGTCAGCTCCTGGTGGGTCAGCATCTTCAGGTATGTGGTGACGTTGACCCCGCCGCTGTAGCGGGCAACCTCCAGGGTCGGCAAGGTGTGGTTGGTCCCGACGGCCTTGTCCCCGAAGACCACCGGCGCGTGGTGGCCCAGAAACGCCGACCCGTAGTTGTGCAGGTCCCCCAACAGGGCGCGCGGGTCGTCGGTCATCACCTGGAGGTGTTCCGGCGCCCAGTCGTTGGCGACCGCGACGGCCTCGTCGCGGTCCTCGACGAGCACCACCTCGCCGTTCTCGTTCCAGGCCTCGCGGGCAATCTCCTCGGTCCGTAGGGCCGGCAGCTGTGCCTCGAGTTCCTCGACCGCTGCCGCCGCCGTCTCCCGGTCTGTGGCCACGAGCGCCGCCCGCGAGCGGGGGTCGTGCTCGGCCTGTGCGAGCAGGTCAGTCGCCACGAGTTCGGGGTCGGCGGAGTCGTCGGCGATGACCAGAACCTCGGTGGGCCCCGCGAGGAAGTCGATCCCGACGTGGCCGTAGACCTGCCGTTTTGCCTCGATGACGTAGACGTTACCCGGCCCGGCGACCTTGTCGACGCCCGGAATCGTGTCGGTGCCGTAGGCCATCGCGGCAATGGCCTGGGCGCCGCCGGCGACGTAGACCTCGTCGGCCCCGGCCCGGTCCATCGCGTACAGTTGGGCGGGCTGGACCGACCCGTCGGCCTGTGGGGGTGCGCAGGCGACGACGGTGTCCACACCCGCGATAACTGCCGGGACGACCGTCATCGCCGGCGCCGCCACCAGCGGCTTGCGCCCGCCCGGGACGTACACCCCGGCGCGCTCGACGGGGACCAGCCGGGCCCCCAAGGTCACCCCGTCCTCGACCTCCTGTTCGAACCCCTCCAGGTGGGCGAACTGCTCCTCGTGGAACCCCCGGACGTTCTCGATGGTGTTGTCGATCGCCCGACGCTCCGCGTCGCTGAGCTCCTCCGCCGCGGCCGCGACCTCCGCCTCACTCACCCGCAGGTCCTCGCGCTCGATATCGTCGAACTGGCGTGTCAGTTCGCGCACGCCCGCATCCCCCTGCTCGCGGACGGTGTCGACGATCTCCCGGACCGACTCCGTCACGTCCTGTGGGATCTCGAGTGAGGCCTCGGTCGCAGATTTGCGGTACTCCATACCGCACCCAAACCGCCCGTGGACAAAAACACCATCGCGTGTGGGCCCGGCCTGTCGCTCAGCTGACCTCCCGGTTCTCGTCCTCCCAGTAGGGCGCCCGCAGGGCCTTTTTGTCCATCTTTCCGTACGGGGTGGTCGGGATCTCCTCGACGAACTCGACGGACTTTGGGGCCTTGTAGTCGGCGAGGTGCTCGTCGGCAGTCCCCCGGACCGTCTCCGCGGTGACCTCGCTGTCGCCGGCCGGGACGACCACCGCGTGGACGGCCTCCCCCCAGTCGTCGTCGGGGACCCCGATGACGGCCACCTGTGCAACACCCGGGTGGCGGTCGATGGCGTCCTCGACCTCCGTGGTGTAGACGTTCATCCCCCCGGAGATGACCATGTCGCTGGCCCGGTCGAGCAGGAAGACGTAGCCCGCCTCGTCGGTCCGGGCGATGTCGCCAGTCCGGAGCCAGCCGTCGACCAGCGTCTCCGCCGTCGCCGCCGGCCGCTCGTGATACCGGTCCATCACATACGGCGAGCGCAACAGGAGTTCACCCTCCTCGCCAGGGGGGAGCGGGTCGGTGTCCCCGGGATCCTCCGGGTTCGCGACCCGCAGGTCGACCATCGCCGCCGCCTTCCCACAGGAGTCGACCTGGTCGGCACCAGCGTGGTCGGCCTTCGGGAGGATGGTGCCGATGTCGGGCATCTCCGTCTGTCCGTAGAGCTGGATGAACACCTCCC